>NZ_JBAWUK010000044.1:0-37697 GCF_037079935.1 Stenotrophomonas maltophilia group sp. Smal12
CTACATCGAGATGTTCTACAACCCGATCCGCCGGCATGGTTCCGCTGGCGGCGTGTCACCGGTAGAGTTTGAAAGGCGCTACGCGCAGAGCGGCAACTGAGTGTCTACAGAACTCTGGCCGGTCCAGAGTCAGAAATCTCAAACAGGAAATGGCAGGCGGCAAGACAGCAGGTAAAACCGGCGAAACCCTTGGGAGACAATGGAAGCGGGCAGGGGGAGAGGGGCGGTAGTGCCTGCACAGGGCGTGTAACCAAAAAAGCGTTCCAGACCCATAATTCATAGCCTTCCTGAAACACTTTAAGTAGTGGGTGTTTTCTTCTTGGACGCTATCGGATGCCATCTTTTCTCCCTTCCCTGGTCACCGCACATTTGGCGTCCATCTGACTGCTCAATGCCACGCCAGAAACCCCCTTGGGTGCAGGGATTCGCAGGCTTTGGCATGACCTTTCTGTGCCTCGACAGCCTTGCTGGGCCTGTTCTTGGCCGCTGTGCAGGTAGTGCAGAAAAAGCACCCTATGAAGTGCGCAGGCGTGGCGGGGAGACGAGTGCGCGCGCAGAGGGGAGAGGACGGCTTGCAGGCAACCCAAGGGGCGCCGACACGCGCGCATCGCTGGTCATGCAGCTCGCGTGTGCGATGCTTGCCTCTCTATCTGTAGCCTATGGAAGAGTCGCCTCAAGTACTCACTCAGCGTCGCCAGTCATGAAGTCATATCCGCCCATCAGGTGACTTCCCCGCCGGACTAGGTGGCCGGGAGGCAGCTGGGCTAACAAGGCTTCGGCATGACCTTGCGAGCTTGCCACGTCCGCGAGCTGGAAGGTTTCAGAGTTGTAGACGCAGAAGCCCCAGCGACGGCCAGGGTTTGTGTCATCTAGCGTCGGGGCAAGTTGAGGCGCTTCTGGGACCATGGCCAAGCATGTTGCGTAGCCAAGGCCCGGCGCTCCGTCGCTCGGCTCCCATGAAGAACTGACTATCCCTATCACTTCGCCAAACCTATTGAAAACGGGCCCGCCGCTCATCCCGGACGGCCAATCCGCTTCAACTTCGAAAACTGGTGATGGATGTGCTGCGCCTCGCCCATCGGGGAACAGATCTGTGACGGTTCCGTAGACCCCGAACATTCCCTCTCGCAGATAGCGCGCGATCTCATCCGCGCTCATTGCCTCGAAGTGAAGCTCGGGGTATCCGACCGCGAACACCATCTCACCAACGTTGGGGCGGTAGCCGAAATTCACGGCCACTGTGTGGAACGAAGGTGCGTCAGCATCTAGCAAGATGCTAACGCCGGCGATATCGGGGCCAATTTGAAAGCCGGCATCACCCTGTAGCTCTGAGAGCGGATTAGCTCTCTTCTGCGCAACGATGGCGTCCACACGCTGGATAGGGGCCCAACATGGCTCAGGTATGCCCACAGTTCCAAATACAACCCCATAGCCAAGTAGAACGGTGGAGTGGGGCGACTTGGTAATGTCTGCGCTGATTCGGGCATCCGGTTTGATCTGGCGCAGATGCCGGGCGCGGACGCAGTCCACTACGTGGTCCGCAGTCAGTAGTCGGCCCCAGCCGTCAACATGGAAGGCGGTGCCAGCTCCGCGTATAGACCCGTCCACATCGCGCTGGAACACGGGTACGACCGCCCGGCGCAAACCAAAGGGGTCATCTATTGGAAAGAGGGTGCCGTGCTTGGCGCCTTGACCGTACGGAAATCGGGGGGCGTGAGTCCGAAAGGCGTCAAAGGTTCTAGGGGCAAAGGTGCCAGACATAGGCCGGAGTCCAGGTCGGTAGTGTGCGTGTAAGGTACTCGGGGCGACTTCTGTATGCAGCCCAGGCTTACACCCGATTCCCGCGCGGCGTCCGTGCTCGGCTCTTAGCCTCTGCTCTTTGACGGTAGCTTTGGCGGTAAGTGTCCTGGCTTACCATATGGAAATACAGTAAAAACAGTATGATAAATGGGTAATGTGGTTCCTGGTGGGCCCACCAATTAGACGTCTGAGGACGTCCAGATCAGTCCAAAGAATCCTCAAAAGCACTGAAGCGTAACGATCGTGGTGCCACTGGGGTCTCTCCCGATCCGCTTGCATCCACGAAGAAAAGTGAGTCAGTGTGTGAGTCTCGGTCTTGGCGCATCGGCATAAGCGCTACGACGTTGGAATGATCTATCTGAAGCTGCGGCAGGAATGACGTAGCGCGAACTACAAGTGCGTGGAACGGCTGTATCAGGCGCAACAGTTGCAGGTCAGGCGGCGCAAACGCAAGACGGTTCTGGTCGGCGAGCAGCAACCACTGCTGCGACCGGCCTGGGCCAACCACGTGGGGTCGATGGACTTCGTGTTCGATCGCACGGCCGAAGGTCGGGCCATTAAGTGCCTGGTGATCATCGATCACGCAACATGCGAAGCCGTGGCAATAGAGGTGTGGCGTGCGATTTCCGGGCACGGGGGCTCGTGTGTGCTGGACCGGCCGGCGTCGCTGCGCGGCTTGCCGCAGGTGATCCGTACTGACAACGGCAAGGAGCTCCGCGGCAAGGTGATGGTGAGCTGGGCGCACGCGCGTGGCGTGCAGCTCCCCTGATCCAGCGCGGCAAGCTGAACTAGAACGCCTATGGGGAATGGTTCAACGGTCGCCTGCGCCACGAATGCCTCAACGAGCACTGGTTCTCAACGCTGCCACACGCCCGCACCGAGATCGAGCGATGGCGCCGGGAACGCAACGAGGAGCCTCCAAAGACGCCATCGGCGGCATGACACAGGCCGCCTATGCCCAACACCTGACCAACATCGATATCATCAACCCCGGACTCTAAACCCGGCCACTACTCACGGCGGGGGCGTTGGGCGTATGAGATCAGCACTGCCCCAGCGAGTGCAACTCCAGCCACAACTCTGGCGTGATGGAGTCTGCGACGTCTACTGATTTCAAACATTCGGCTAGTTGCGCTCCCCCCGAACAACCAAGCAGGACGCTACTGACGAGCCTGTTTCGCAAGCACCACGCAATGGCAAGCTGGGCGCGAGATACTCCCAGAGCCTTGGAAATTCTCTCGATGCTCTTTGCAACTTCGACCCATCGCAGAAACTGTGCCTCACTCGCATGATCCCTCAACGTCGTGAAGTCCCGGAACGAAAGTCTCGAGCCAGGCGGAATGCCCTGGTCGTAGCGACCAGCGAGTATGCCCTGTTTCAATGGCGACCAAGTGAGCAACCCCATGCCATATCGATCAATCAGGTCTGATAGATCTTTCTCTACAGCTCTGGTCGCGACTAGGTTGTACTCAGGCTGCTCGAGCGAAGGGCCAATAAGATGATTGGAAAGAGCGAATTCGTGCGCCTCCGCCACTAGTCCAGTAGGCCACTTCGACGTTCCCCAGTGCATTACCTTGCCCTGCATAATCAACGAGTGCATCGTCCATACGATCTCTCCGACACATACATTTGCATCCCGTGAATGGCAAAGGTAGAGATCCAAGTAATCAATGCCCAGTCGTGTCAGCGCAGCATCACACTCCTCCACCAGATGCTTGCGGCCCAATCCGCGCTGAGTCGGCTTGAGCTGATGGTCAGGTTTTGCCCCGTAGAAAGCTTTGCTACAGATCGAGTAGGTGTCGCGTTGCCAGCCGGCGTTTCTTATCGCGCGCCCTAACCCACTCTGCGCCTGACCCCAGCCATAATTCTGGGCGGTATCAAACAGATTGATGCCCCCATGATAAGCCTGTGATATCAACCTAGCGCCATCCGAATTGCTCAGCCGCTGGCCAACACTAAGCCAGGTGCCCAGACCGAGTACAGACACGCTCAAGCCCGTCCTTCCAAGATATCGATATTGCATGCAAGTACCGGTAAAGACGGGGTGGCCATTGCACACCCCGTCATGAAGCAAGATTAGAAGTTAAACATCTCAGGAAATGCTAGGTGTCGCGCACTTCTGGTCGTATCCGCCGCTATTTTGGTCGAATCTGCAATATCCACCTGTATTCTGAGCATAGGTCTCGAACCCGCCGCCAGCAACGGCATCGGTCTCCAGCGGCGTCAGCAGCCGTGCGACCAAATCTTCACCGTATGACTTCTTGTCGCTTGTGTTCATTGCCAACTCCCTTCTGATTAAAGATCAACAATTGACCGCACTTTCCTTGACTTCCGTCGACCGCGGTCGGGATCGACGGGCACAACAGGTATGAGCCTCCTTGAAGCGGGCTTCAGGTCCTGCACAATGCTTAGATGGCGAAGGTGGGCTGCATGACCTCGTCAGGCTTCAGGCGCTCCTGAATCGCCGCCTCCGGATATCCGTTCTCGATCAGAAAATCAACTACGTGTGAGTAATACTTCTTCAGGCCGGCACAATAGACGCTTGGATTATCGAACTGTCGCGCACGGCTAAAACGGTTTTCTAGTGCGCCCCCGCCACATATTTTCACCCACCTGCAATTGAGACAGTCATCGGGGAGGTTTGCTCGCGCCCGATCAAGTAGCGCAAGGTCTGGGTCATTGACGAAGCTATAGAGAGACGAGGTGAAGATTGAGTACGAACGCTGCGAGGATCGCCACTCCAGCGCAGGAATCAACGAGTCATCACAACTTACTTCGCCTGTGCTCTGTATCACCACCACATGGGTTCGTTTGTCGAATACGTCCGTGGCAACGGTGTGTGCTGGTACATACTCTTGAAAGTAGCGAATTACCTTCGTTACTTCCCTCACGGAGACGTCCTGGTGGCTCAGCCACTTATTGAAGAGGCCTATCAGCAGATCTCCGTACTCCCCTGGGGTCTCGCCGTCGACGAAGGGTTCATCATGACTCCTGTCCGGCAACAGGAACCCCAAATGACGGAACTTGAGCTCCTCAACGAAGTGATCAAATGTCTCTTCAATCGGGATGTCGCGTCCAAGCACACTCAGTACACCGATTGCACTAATCCTTCGCTCGGTCTCCAACTCGTGAAGTCGTCCAACCGTGCGTGCGATCTTCTCATGCGATCCCTTTCCCTTATGGGTGACCCGGAATCTATCGTTGTACTCAGCTGGACCATCAAGACTGATGCCAACAGAAATACTGAATTCTGAGATTAGCTCTTCCCACTCGGCTGTAAGGTGATATCCATTTGTCTGTATGCCAAGACTCAGCTCGCATATGGGAGTCAACGTCTCACATAGAGCAGACGCCAGCCCCCTGAAATTGCGGGCTCTCATGAGAGTTGGCTCCCCGCCGTGGAACACGATGTTTACGTTCCTGATCCCTAGATCCTCGACGCCACGTTTGATGTAATCAGCGACGGCTGAGAACTTGTCAGGCTTCATGATTGGATCGGGGTTTTTGTAGGAATCATCGCCCATGAAGAAGTAGTAACAGTAGCTGCAAGCGAGGTTGCAGCGCTCGGCGATCTTGATGATGACCTGCAGCTCATGTAGCTTCTGAATCGGGGAAGATGCGTCGCTGCTGAGTACGTCGATCATTGTTTTCCCCTAGGCGTGATTCGAGAAAGATGAAACGGCGTGTACAGGGATCTTGGGGGGGATTGGCACGACACGATCGACGGTTTAGCGGAGCTGTCGGAATAGTCGATGCTCACGGCTCCTCCATTATGGCAAGCTGAAATCCATGCAGATCGAGCGTCCAATGCGTGCTCTCTAAAATCAAACCCATCTACTGCCACGGGCTTTCCTCCGGGCCTCAGAGAGCTGCAGGTCTTCACTTTGGGGTCAAGCACAATCACTCCGCCACCGGTAAACAGGCCGTAGTTCCCTTGGCAGTCGTTGCGTGAAACCTCTCGCATCAATTCTGCGGCTATGCGGAACTGCTGGTCCTTGCTCAAGCCGTTAATCGTTTCGCGAAGCGCGTAGCCATTCTGGGCTAGTAGTTCGATCATGGCGTTCTGCACCGGCGATCGCGCACCGAATGCCTCATCGAAGTCGGTATTTACATTGAGGCGCGACGAGGAGCTATCCTGCAGGGTGCCTTTCCAGAACTTGCCCAGAGCGACTGCTGGATCAGAATCTATCCGGACGAGGTTGATGAAGGTGTAGACCATTCCGCAGGAGTAAGCGAGTTGATACTCGCCGCCACTGATCAGGTCATTTAGTGGCCGCTTCTTGTACTCAGCTTGGTCGAGACATGACTCTGCAGCTACGCCTACGTCGCGCATGATCCCTTGCTCCTTGCTCCCGGTCACCTCCGACAGAAACAAACTCGCTGCCATTTCCGCCCCGCCCTCGAGCAGCATAATTCTGCTTTCTCGCGGGAGTGAATCCATCATCTGCACATCTTGATTCCATTGATGAAACGCTTCATGGGCAATGAAGTGAGACAAATCAATTGGAAAGCCTTTTGAGGGGTCCAGGCAGCCCGCACGAAGGCCAATCAGCAGTAGTCCGGGCAATGAGCTTCCACTGAAGCCGCAGCCCTGCTGAGTATTGGCACCCTGATCAAGCAGGAAGATTACAGATCTCACGCTGTGCGGCTCAGGTCCCAGGGCACCCCGATAGAACTTCTGGGCCCTCTCCAGCCAATCCAGATATTGGCTCCTAAACGCCTGTGGCACGCCTTGATCCGCCAGCAGCGTTGGAACGGGTATTGGCCGCCCATCCCTGAAGAATACGTAGCCTTCGAATATCGTCACTTGAGAGCTTGCTGGATGCTGTGAGGTTCCTAGATCGATGTCACCACATAAGGGCTCATACTGCGAATCATCAGGATTGATCAAGGGCTGGAGGTTGATCGCGACAGTGGATGGCGCCAGCTTTATAATCAGCGGATACTTTCTACCTTCGGGAAGCAGGCTCCTGCTGATATCCAAGGTGTAGACATGTTTGTCGGAGCGGGAGCGTTTCGATGCTTGCCACTCCTGCAGGTTGAGTTTGGGCGTACCCCGCGAGGTCACTCGCAACGTCGCCTTTGACATGGCTGTGTCGACCTCAAGGCCGGACGCGAGGCAATCACGCTTCCCGGCCCACGCGTTTGCCGTGAGCAGTGCCCACATGAGCAAGGTTGCCAACAGCGCCCACGGCTTTGGAGCTATTGGCACCATTCGAATGAAAGCCTTACCGGCAGTTTCGCGCTTATCACACCGTCCACAGCTACTTCCTTGAAGCCTCAGACTCAGCATTGCTCAGCCCTCCCGATGGTTTATCTCGAACCGTTGGTCTGCACTTTGTATGGTCTCCATCCGATGGGCGATCACCACCCGGGTCATGCTCGACATCTTCACGGCCGCATTGACGCGCCGCTCACACTCGAGGTCCAGATGGCTGGTTGCCTCATCCAGCACCAGCAGACGAGGGCGGCGATACAGCGCCCGAGCGAGGATCACTCGCTGCTTCTGCCCTCCAGACAGGCTGGAGCCCATGTCGCCTACCAGAGTTCTGTAGCCCATTGGCATCGCCTCGATATCGTCGCTCACTGCAGCGAGTGTCGCCGCTTCCCTGATGCGCTCATCGGTTGCATCCTGATCACCGAAACTAATGTTGTCCCCAATCGTTCCGGCGAACAGCTGATCTTCCTGCATGACTGCACCGACCAGGCTTCTGAATCGTCCGTGACCCATATCATCAATTTTCTGTCCTCCAAAGATCACCTCTCCTTCGCTAGGCTTCAGTAGGCCGAGCATGATTTTGGCGAGTGTCGTCTTGCCGCTCCCCGACACTCCAGTGATCGCAATTGAACGGCCCGATTCCACTCTAAAGCTACAGTTTCTCAGCACCCAGGGCTCTCCGTCGGAGTAGCGGAAACTGACATTCTTGAACTCGACACTCGACTCGGCCGGCACATGGCACGAGTCGACTCCGTCGGCGTTCTCCTGCTCGCTGAGGGCGATATCGGACAGCCGCTCCGCGTGCAATCTAAGCATCCTGAAATCAACCCACTTATCCGCCAAAGAAGTGGATCTATGAATAAACATGTCTGCGAAGGCGACAAATGCAACCATCATGCCAACTGAGAACTTCTCATCCATGACCAGAGAGGAAGCTATCCAGATCAGTGCGACTCTGCCCAGACCAAAGATAAGGCCGTTGGCAACTCCGAAAGAAATATTCAACTGCTGAATTCGGATTCCGCGGTTTATTGCCTGAACCGAGGCATTGGCATAGCGTGCGCGTCGCGCATTCTGCTGATTGGCCAGTTTGATCGGAAGTATTCCCCGGATGCTTTCCAGGATTTCGCCTTGCTGGCGTGCGGCATGAACAATCTGATCTTCGTTTGCCCTCCAAAGCGGAGCAAAGAATGCCCATCGAAGCAACGTGTAGAGCAGGAAGAGGCCCGCTACCAGCGCCGCCAATCCAGGGCTGTAGAAGGTCATTATCAAAAGAACGACAAGTGACATCAGCCCGTCCAACAGCGAGGCGATGAACTGGATTGGCAGCGTATTTTGGATGATCTGGATTGAGCCAAGCCGCGAGATGATGTCACCCACCTGCCGCTTCTCAAACCAAGCCAAGGGCAGCCGTAGGAGATGCCCAACCATGTTGCTCATCCATTGCGCAGATGTTGTTGCACTGATCCAGCTGATTAGCCAGGCGCGTAGTGCCGTGATGACAACCTGGAAGACCGCAACAATTGCGAAACCAATCGCCAGCAGCGAAAGAAGATCTCTATCTGCGGATACGATGACCTGATCCATCGTCCACTGGAGATAGAATGGTCCAATGAGAATGAATGCCTCTAGCGCCAGTGCAAGCCCCAGAACTTGGAGGCCAGCCGGCACGAGTCCCCGTATGGTACCTGCCAGTCGCCGAAGTGAGATAGATGGGGGGCTGTGCGCCGGACGGAAGTCGGCGCCCGGTATGAGCTCCAAGGCGACACCGGTGAACTGGCTTGACACCTCCAGAAGGTCGAGCTTCCGGACACCTCGTGACGGATCGTGAATTACAACCGATCGAGGGCCAATTTTGCATAGCACGACGAAATGATTCATGCCCCAATGCAGGATACAGGGCAGCTTCAATCTGGACAGATTATCAAGATCGAGCTTCAGCGGGCGCCCCTCCATGCCGAGTGCCGTCGCCACATGCATCATCTGCCTCAGCGTGACACCCTTCTGGGAAGATCCGAATTTCGCCCGCATTCCCAGCATATCTACATGATGACCATGGTACCCCGCGACCATGGCCAGACAGGCTAGTCCACATTCAGCGGTTTCTGCCTGCAGGATCAATGGCGTTTCGCGACGCCACCCAAAACGGAGTCCGGCCCGGATGTCCGCTCGCGAATGTCGATCGGGGCGCGTCTCTGCCGATGCGGAGCCGTCAGCCATTGGGATTTTCCTCATGCACCAGGCGCTGGATGCCAAAAAGCGGTTCAAACAGCCATTCGATAAGACGTCTCCGCTCTATAAGAACATCTGCTTGTAGCGTCATCCCCGGCCGGATCGACTCCCTAGCCCCATATGCGGGAACATACTGCCGGTCCAGTTCGACATCCACCCGATAGAGTGGTCCTTGATCTGCGGGCGGTAGTCGGCCAGTCAAGGCGGACTGTTCCGCCGGCGTCAGCGCGCTCCGAGAGACGATGGATACCCTTCCGTATTGCTGACCAAATTTCTGGTACGGAAATGCCTCATAGCGGAGGATGACGCGATTGCCCGGAGCGATGAATCCAATCGCACGGCTAGGAATAAGGAGCTGCGCCTGCAGCTTCGCGTCGCCGGGCAGTATCGTCACCATAGGCTGACCGGCACTGACCATTTGACCAGCCTTAACAAATAGAGCTGCGACGACACCGCTTTGTCCTGCTCTAAGCAGTGTGCCGCGTTGCAGATCGTTCTGAGCCTGCGACTGCGCGACGTCGGCAAGCTCTCGCACGATTTCGTTTCTACGAGTTGCGTCCTCTAACGGAAGTTTTGCCAAGGACTCCTTGGTGGCAGCCAGCTGTTGATGGAGTTCGAGCCCCTGCCTCTGCAGTTCTGCCTTCCGGGAGCGTGCGGCACGTACCACTGCTTGCTGGCGCTGAATTTCAAATGCAGAAACGTATCCGCCCTCTTCCAGAGGTTCGATCCGCGCCAAGAGCGCCTGTGAGCCTTCAACTTCCTCGCCCTGCAATGCAATCTGTTCGCCGACCTGATCCATCTGTCGTTGTATGAGCGATTCACGAGCAACCAGCGCCTCTCGTTGATGCCGAACGACAGAGTCCTGGGACATGAGATCGGCCCTGTAGCGTCCCTCCTTCTCCGTAAGCTTCTCGTCAATTGATGCTCGGGTTGCACCAAGTCGAACCGTGTCCTGTTCGCTTGATATCTCCATCAGGACCTCGCCTGCCTGTATGGATTGGCCGTCTTCCACATGCAGTCGCGTCACTGTTCCCGCGCTAAGAGCGGCGATGCTGATCAGTCCGCTAGCGGGCACCAGTTGACCCGTTACCATTTCTCGACGGGTGTATTGCCCTAGGACCAGGAATAGGCCCATAGCAGTCGTTAGCAGAAGGATCAGGCAAAGCCATAGCCAGCGAGAAGGTGGGCCGGGAAGTAGGATCTCGCCGAGGCCACTATGCTGATCTTCAGGTGAAGCCTCTCTGCGAAAGAGCTTATCTGCCACGGTATGTCTCTCGGCACTGATGCACAGGCGCGATGTCACTCAGCCTCGAAATGGGGCGATGTCCGCAATTGATTCCACTGGCAATGCCCCCCTCAGCCGGGTATCGGTCGCCATTGGCGTCTGGCCTAGTCCAGCCCCGCCGTTCTTTGGTCGCTGCGTACACGAAAACAGGAAGTGCCTCCATTGCATTCTCCGCCACCACCCTTGGACACCAATTCTTTGTAGAGGTATTCGCATGGTGTCAACCTCCTGCGACGTGGAGAGCGGAGCGGAGTGTGCCGAAGATAGTGGCAACGCTTGGAGCTCATAGTCACCCCTTGGCGTCGCGGTGTGCGCAGGTTGACGCCAAGCTGGCGAAATGCGACACCGTGGTCAGGATGTGCTTGGATCGTTCTCCGTATGCTGCGCATGCACATGTTGCAGCAGTGGCACGCGATGAGCGATACGGGGACGGAAGAAGCACTGCACGAGATCGTTTCAATGCGCCTTTTTTTTCCGGTTAAGCGGGCTTGATGCGATCCAGGATGAGACCACTATCCTTATCGGCTGCTCGAGAGGTGGAGGCTGGAGCGAAGACGCTGGAGGTGGTGAGTAACACCCTACCCGCAAAGGCCAGAGCCTTCGTGTGGGTACAATTGTGGAAACCACGATAATTAATGCGTCCGGCTCGACCAGGAGTGCCGACAATGCGTGTGACCCGAAAATGCACCAGGCCCGGAAGAGCGACCAGTGGTGCTTCGGCATGAAGCCGCATGTCTGCGTTGAAGGATTTTCCGGCCCAGTGCACCACGTGAAATGCAGGGAAGCCAACGCGGGTGATGTTACGGTCACCCACGAACTGCTGCACCGCTAAGAAGAATGCGTCCTTGGTGACGGCGGCTACACCAGTGCAGACAAGCGCACTGAACCGTTCGACTGCAACGCAACTTTGTCATTGCCGCCAAGCGTTCGAAGGTCAAGGCCATTGGCAACGCGCGCGAGCACAGACAGGGGGGGCGCTCGGAGGGCGGCAGCGTCAGTATTTGAGCGAAGGTTGATCATCCGTCCAAGTGAACAAGCGGCATTCCGGCTACACCAGGGTGCGCTACCGGGGCCCTGGCCAGGAACACCGGACTGGTACTTGCGCTGTTTGCGCTCTCCAGTCTGTGGATGGTGCGCCGGCAATTGCAGCCGACGTAGGGGTAACTCCGTCCTGAGGTGCCCGCAAGGGAACCTCCAGGGCAGATGAACATGGCGATACGCTGCGTCTGATGGCTCCAGATGACTGCAACGCTGGAAAACCCGGCGCTCAGCATAGTTTTTCCAGGGCATCCCTAAGCCTGTGGCCAATTTGCGAACGATGGGGCAGTGAACGGACACGTAGAGAAGTGGTAGGTTAATCCCTTGGTAAATAAATGATATGCATTGGCATCGTGAATGGGCCCCCACGCGACCTCGCACGACCTGTTGCAGATCTCATTGCCCCCGCCCCCCGCGCGACCTGCAGCGTCGGTACCATCTGATCCGCACACAGGGATCGACCATGCCCAACACCGAAACGCCGGTGGAAGACTTCACCACCGAAATCGAAGACAGCCGGCACCTGTTCGCCTGGTGTCTGGTCCACCATGGCCAGGTGCCCGAGGCGCAGGCGCTCGAACAGGCACGGAAGCGCTATCCCGACCAGAGCCCCGGCCGCGAATACGGGTACGCGCTGATCTTCCACGACGAGCCCTGGCACTGGGCGATGCTGCACATGAAGGGCGAAAGGTATTGGCAGCAGCACCCGGAACTGGCGCAGCCGTCGCTGGACTACGAAGCCGAATCGGACGCACTGTGCCTGGCCCGCGGTGAGCAGGTGCCACTGCTGGATGAGGACGAGTACCTGGGCGCGCTCGCGCATGCACGCCACATGCGTGCATGGACGCTGGTCCATCAGGCGGGTCGTTCGCCGGATGAAGCGCGCCAGGAGGCGCTTGGTCACTACGCGTATCATCCGCGCCATCATCGCGGGCGATTTCAGGTTCACGATCCGCGTGACGGCTGGTGCCATGTGATGAGCGCATTGCATGGCAACGACTACTGGGCGCGACCAGAGCTGCGGGAACCGCCACAGGCCTATTGGAGCGAGTCCCGCGCCTTTGTTTCGGCGCAGGGAATCCGCTTGCCGGACCCTCCGGGCTGAGGCCTGCTCAGCCAGCGAAGGCGCAGCGCCATCGATCACCGCACTCTGTGCCGAATGACACATGCCCTGCCATTTCTGCTGGCGGGAAGATGGCGGCATCCTGAAGTGGAGTGATCTGATGCCTGGTACGCTCAGTCGTCGCACCTTCCTGGCCAATGCCGCGGCTGTTCCGGCGGCCACGCTCATTCCCACCGGTGTTGCCACCCCGGCGCGGCCAAGCGTCACCACCGCGAGCCTGATCGACGCGGAACGCGGCGTGATCCGCTCGGCCATGGACGGCAGCGGCATCGGTGCCGCTGCCGTCTGCCTGGTCGAAGGCGGGCAGGTGCGCTGGACTGAAGGCTTCGGTCACGTATCAGGCCAGGGCAGCGTGCCCGTAGACGCCAGCACGATGTTCAGCATCCAGTCCACCTCGAAGAACTTCGCGGCGGTGGCGGTGCTGTTGGCCGTGCAGGACGGCATCCTTGATCTGGACGCGCCCATTACCCGCTATCTGCCGTCGTTCACGGTGCGCAGCCGCTTCGAGCATGCTCCACAGGAGCGCATCAGCCTGCGCCTGCTGCTTGCCAATCGCGCGGGATTCACGCACGAGGCGCCACTGGGCAACAACTACGAACCGGCGTCGCCGGGCTTTGATGCGCACGTCCGCAGCATCTCGCAGACATGGCTGCGCTTTCCGGTGGGTACGCGCTATCGCTACTCCAACCTGGGCTTCGACCTTGCCGGTCATGTCCTTGAGCAGGTTGCGGGCATCAGCTATCCGGCCTGGCTGCAGCGCCGGATCTTCGAGCCGCTGGGAATGCACGACAGTACGGCCGATGCGTCGGTCTACCTGGCAAGCAAGGTGCGGGCACTGGGAACCCAGGAAGGCCATACGCAGGTACCGCCGGTGACGCCGCTGGTGGTGTCGGGAGGCGTGTGGACCAGTGCCGCCGACATGGCGAAGTATCTTGGCTTCCTGCTCGGTGGCGGCCGATCCGGTGCGCAGCAACTGCTTGAGCCCCGTCTCTGGGACGAGATGCATGGTTTCGGCCTGGGCGGCGACTACGGGCTCGGTGTCATGCGCAGCGAACGCCTCTACGGCAGTACACCGGTGCGGCTGCTGCACCACCGCGGCGGGGGCTTCGGATTCGGGTGCGTGTTCACCTACTGCAGGCAGGCAAACGCTGGATTTGCCGCGATGTTCAATCGCGCGACGTCTGCGGGGTACGGCATCGGCGAGCGTCTGCTCGATCAGCTGTTGTCGGCGCGTTTCGGGCCCCGTCAGCCGCGCGTGCCCCTGTCTTCCCTGGCGCCGATCAGGTTGAACCAGGACCAGGTACAGCGGATGGCGGGAAGCTGGATCGGGCGCAGCGGCAAGGCGAAGATCGGGGTTGCCGGAAACGGCGAACTGCAACTGCATCGAGGGGCGCACGCCGAGGGTACCCGCTTTGCGGCCATCGACGGCGATCAACTGTTCACTGTGGACACCGATGGAGAGGTTGCGACGTACCGCTACCATGCGGCGACGGACATGCTGCCGGCGCACCTGGAATGCAGCAACGGCGAGGACGGGCTGGACCATAACGATCCCATCGATGGGACCACCGGGCCGCACGCGCCCCATTGGCAACCCTGGCTGGGACGCTATCGCGTTGACCAATGGGGCAAACCATCGATGTTCGTTGTGCTGGAGCAACGACAGGGCTGGCTGTACATCGATGGCATCCGCCTGGTTGCTGAGGCGGAGCCAGGATTGTTGTTCACCAGCGATGGCGAGGCGCTGGATTTCCGCAGCTCCCAGCCGACATGGCGCAACCTGCGCCTGCAGCGCGTCGCGCCCGTGGACCAGGGGTGATGGCGGCATGCCGCGTGCTCATCCGCGCCGCTCACGCCCATCGATGCTGTAGCGTCCCGCCCCGGTGCAGGCCAGCAGCAGGAAGCCGCCGGCGAGGCCCAGGTTCTTCAGGAACATGATCTGCTGGGTCTGATCGGCGAAGTTGTGGTGGAAGATGAAAGCAGTGACCAGGCTGAAGCCTGCGAGCACGACCGCCACCAGCCGGGTCTGGAAGCCGAGCAGGATGCTCAGGCCGCTGCCGATCTCGAAGGCGATGGTCGGCCAGAGCAGGATGCCGGGTACTCCCATCGCCTCCATGTAGCCCTGGGTACCGCTGAGATCGCCGAGCTTGCCCAGCCCGGAGACCAGGAACAGGGCCATCAGCAGGATGCGTGCAAGCAGGTAGGCGAGCGAATGCGATGAAGTGCTCACGTCGAGGACCTCGGAGATGGCCGACGCAGGCGATCGGAGCCCACCGGCAGTGAAGCCCGTGTCTACGCGCCGGGCAAGGCGCCTTGACAGCTGCCGCGCTGCAGTAGACCTTTCCCGCATGACGATCGATATTGAATCGCTCAGCCTTCGCGAGCTGGGTGCCCTGGTGGTTGCCGCTGAACAGCGGAAACAGCTCATTTCCAGCCGCCGTCCGGCCAGTGCGGTGCGGCGGATGCTGAAGGCCGCCGCCGCCGAAGCCGGCTACACCCTCGAAGAACTCTTTGGCGGCCAAGCCTCGGAAACACCTGCGCCCGCCCGCAAACCCGCCCGCCGTAAATCCGGCAAAGTCGCGCCCAAGTATCGCGACCCGGAGTACAAGCGCCTGACCTGGACCGGTCGCGGGCGCATGCCGCGCTGGTTGGCGTCCAAGGTGTCGATGGGCCACAAGGTCACCGATTTCCTGATTCCTGGTTTGGCCAGGCCGACCGCTGGCAAGACCAGCACCATCGGCAAGCGGACCGTCATCAAGAAGGGATGAGGCTGCAGCACTGCTACCCTGCCCGGGTCTTTCAACCAAGGAGCACGGGATGGCACACGCGAGTGGCATGACGATCACGCCGAAAGTCCTGCACGCCGCCGCAGGCGCGGCCGTGCTGGTCAGCCTGCTGGCCTGGGCGGTGGAATGGAGCGGGATGGCCTATGTCTGCCCGTACTGCCGCGTGCAGCGCACGGTCATCGGCGTGCTCGGCCTGCTGACGCTGTTCGCGCGCCCTGGGAGCCTCATCGTGCCCTGGTTGTCGTACACAGCGGGTGGCTTCGCCTTCGTGGTCGCAGCGATGCAGCACTTCAACGGTTGGAAACGCATTTCCGCAGGCGACTTCAGTTTCAATGAGCAGTGGTACATCGACCCTTGGCTGTTGTCGGGCTGCGCGATGCTGATCCTGGTGGCGCAGCTGATGCTGGTGCAGGCCGCCTGCCGGCGCAGCTTGCGCTGAGTGTTTCCACGCATGGCGTGGAACTACCCGTTCTGGAATACGGCCAGCTGCGCGGCGAAGGCGCGCTGGTAGGCGGGCCGCTGCGTCGCGCGGGCCACATAGGCGGCCACCGTCGGATACTCGTCGAGCAGCCCGCTGCTCTTCAGGCGCAGCAGCACCGAGACCATCATCAGGTCGCCCACGCTGAAATCGCCATCCAGCCACGGCGCCTTGGCCAGCCATGTCGACAGTTGCGCCAGCCGCGCCCGAACCCGCTCATCCAGCATTGGCAGCCGCTGTGCGTACCACGGCTGCTCGCGCTCCAGCACCCAGGCCATGGAGCGCTCAACGATGGGCGGTTCCACCGTGTTCAGCGCAGCGAACACCCACATGATCGCGCGCATGCGGGCGTCCGGATCGCGCAGCAGCAGGCTGGGGTGCTGTTCGGCCAGGTGCAGGACGATGGCGCCGGATTCGAACAGGGTCCGGTCGCCCTCCTGCCAGGTGGGAATCTGCCCGAACGGATTCCGTGCCAGGTGAGCGGGCTGCTTCATCTCGGTGAAGGTGAGCAGTTGTACGTCATAGGCTACGGCCAGTTCCTCCAGTGCCCAGCGCACGCGCATGTCACGGGCCAGGCCATGGCCGCGGTCGGGGGAGGTGGCGAAGGCGGTGAGGATGGGAGGCATGGGAGCAGTCCGCGGTCAAGGATGGCTTTGATGATCTGACGAGCGAGTGCGCCGTAAATCGACATGCGGGCGGTGCCCTGCACGTTGCCTGCACGTGTTCTGCACGCACGCACTGTCCTGGATACATCAGTCTGCCGGGGTCATCCGCAGAGACAGGTAACAGGCATGAATATCCCCGGAAAACCGAAGCCCAGTTGGCGCCAGAGAAACGTGCTGATGGGAGCACTCGTTGCGGTCCTGGTGATCGTGCTGATCATCCTCTTTGTTCCTTGGTGACCCTGCCCAGGATCGCTCGATGTGATCCACGCGCCACCGCCGCGTGAAAAAGTCAGTGCGGGTTGGGTGAAGTGATGTACGTATCAATCGTTGCTCACCTGCGAACCACACGAGCATGTCCAGAGTGGATCCACAGGCAGCGCAGTCGAGGCTGCTTTTCTCCCCCGAAACGACGATACAGGAGCAACGCCATGAGCACCCAGTCCACCATCGAACATCGTCTCAACGACCTGATCGAGATCGCCCGTGACGGCAAGTCGTTCTATGAAGAGGCCGCGACCAAGGTGAAGGATGCCGAGCTGTCGGCCCTGTTCACCCGCATTGCCGGTGTCAAGGGTCGCATCGTGGCCGCATTGAGTGGCTCGGTGGCCGCCAGCGGCGGCAAGCCGGCTGAGCACGGCACCGTGGTCGGCTCGATGCAGCAGTTCTACGGCAAGGTGCGTGCAGCCTTCGGTGATACCAACTACGGCTATGTTGCCGAGCTGGAAGAATCGGAGGACCGCCTGCTGGCCGCGTTCAAGGACGTGCTGAAGGACAACGAGCTGCCGCCGGCGGTACGCCAGGAAGTCACCCAGCTGTTGCCGGAAGTGCAGGAGTGCCACAACGTGATGCGCGCGCGCAAGCATGCGATGAAGGCGGCCTGACGATCAGCGGCGTCCCACTCCCAGGGGCGCCGCGGCCGGGGCGGCACCGCTGCCCCGGCCACCCTGAATCGGTCGCTGCTACACTCTTGCCGGTTCCGCACTGCCAACAATGAGCACCATGAACTACGGGAACGGTCCGCAGACAGTTCGCTGAGCCGCAACAACGACGCAGACGTTGTTGCGGTGAACATCCCTGCGATGCATGCGAAGTGGATGGATCACCGCCGGACTCACTCTGGGCGGAGACTCCCCATGTTCAATCGACAGGCCCCGCGTTGGGCCCATACTCTGCCATCGGCCATTGCGCTGATGGCGCCGTTCGACCTCCTGGCCTCGCTGGCCATGGATATCTATCTGCCTGTAGTGCCCTTGATGCCCGGCGCGTTGGGAACATCGCCTGCGCGGGTGCAATTGACGCTGAGCATCTACCTGCTGGTGCTCGGCGTCGGCCAACTGTTGTTCGGCCCGTTGTCCGACCGGATCGGGCGCCGCCCCGTGCTGTTGCTGGGGGCGCTGCTGTTCACCGTTGCCTCGTTCGCGCTGGCGCTGTCCAGCAATAGCGGGTTCTTCCTGGCCTGGCGCACAGTGCAGGCGATTGGCGCGTCGGCAGCGCTGGTAGCGACATTTGCCACGGTCCGCGACGTATACGCGGATACACCGCAGGGGGCGTCCTTGTATGGACTGTTCGCTTCGATGCTGGCCTTCGTACCGGCGCTGGGGCCGATGCTGGGTGCACTGGTGGCTGCGGCAGCAGGCTGGCGTGCGATCTTCGTGCTGCTGGGTGTGCTTGGCCTGGTCGCCGTCCTGCGCGCGCAACGCCTGTGGCAGGAAACCCGACCCGCAGGGCGCAGAGACGCTGGACCGGCACTGCAGAGAATTCTTCGCAGTGGTGCCTTCTGGGTCTACACGCTGGGATTCAGTGCCGCGATGGGCGCGTTCTTCGTGTTCTTCTCGATCGCACCGCGCGTGCTGGTCGAGCGCATGCAGTACTCCCAGATCACCTTCAGCCTGGCGTTCGCGACGGTGGCACTGATGATGATCCTCACGTCGCGCATGGCGAAGACGTTCATCGCGCGCTGGGCGGTGCCTGGCACATTCGTGCGTGGCCTGTGCGTGATGGTGGGGGGTGTGTTGTTGATGGCGCTCGCTGCGGAGTTGCCACTGTCATTCGCCAGCGTCGTGCTGCCCATGTGGGGCATCGCGGCGGGGCTGGTGATGGTGGTTTCGGTGGCTGCCAACGGCGCGTTGAGTGAGTTTGCCGATGCGTCGGGTATGGCGGTGGCGCTCTACTACGCGATGCAGAGCCTGATCGTGGCCTGCTTCGGAACACTGGCTACGGTGCTGCTGCCGGGCGATACGGTATGGCCGCTGGTGGCCTATGGGCTGTTGCTGCCAGTGGCCAGCCTGGTCGCCGCGGCGATGTTGCGCGGCTGCCGCTAGCCTCGGCCGGTGATAAAAAAAGGGCGGCCATCAGGCCGCCCAATCCTTCATGAGAACACGTGACGGGAACTAGAAGCGCACCGACCAGCGCACATTCGCACTGTGGTCGCGGCTTTCACTGCCGTACTGGCCGTTGTAGCCCAGTTCCAGCTGCTGGCGCTCGGTCAGCCAGGCCGACAGGCCCAGTTCGGCCACCACCGCGTTGTCGGCGATCGGTGCGCCGTTGACCGCGAACGTCGCGCTTCCGTTGGCGAAGGCCAGGTTGGCGACCTGGCTGCGATCACCGGAAGCGCGGCGATAGCCGACGCCACCACGCAGGTGCAGCCAGCTCTCCTGCTGGAACGAAGCCTTCAGTCCCTTGTCGAAGCGCAGACCGGCAGTGGCAATCGTGGTTCCGATATCGTCCACCTTGCCCTGCAGTGCCGCTGCTCCACCGCGTTCGTTGACGCGCTTGAGGTCCACTTCGACACGTGCGACCTGCAGGTAGGGCTCCAGCCCGGCTTCCGGCCCACCGAAGCGGTAGCCGGCTTCGATGAAGGCTTGGCGGGTGCGGGCGTCGTAGCGCGCGCTCAGGCTGTCGCTGAAGCCTGCGAAGGCGACATCACGCGTGCTCTTCACCTCGTGCTTGCTCCACGCCACACCACCGCGCAGGCCGAAACCGCCCCAGTTGTGGCTGGCGTAGGCACCGAAGTGCGTGTTGTCGATCTTCGACTTGGCGCGACGCTCCTGCTGCTTCACGTCGGTGCGGCCCGCACCGGCCAGCACGCCGACCTGCCAGCCGGAGAACCCGCGGTCGATGCCGACCAGCAGGCCGTTGCTGTTGGCTTCGGTGCGGGCAGTGTTGACGTCACCGTCCAGCTTGCTGTTGCCACCGATGGCCTGCACCCATGCACCCGTCGCGTCACCCACGTCGCTACCGGGTGCGGCGGCGCCGGCACGGCGTGACAACGCGGCATCGCGCACGTAGCGGCTGCCCTCGACCAGGGTGATGGCCGTGGCCGGATGCAGCTCGCCGCTGAGGCCATCGAGCACGCCTCCAACCTGCTGCGGGAACAGCTGGGTCAGTGGTTTGGGCAGGCCCTGGGCGATCGGCAGCAGGTCGGCGGCGGCCGCCACGGCACGCTGGTTGGGCGTGTGCGCGGCGGTGGTCAGTGAAGCGCCACGGGCGACGTCGATGCGCGTGCCGTTGGTGCCGTAGGCCAGGCTGAACTGCAGGAATGGGGAGAACGCGCTGAAGTCGGTCTTGGCGAACTGGCCGTTGATGCCTCCGTCGGCACGCAGGAAGTTGAACTGCTCGCCGAGGTAGTACACACCCGGCTCCGGCAGCGCGACCAGCGTGCCGCCAAGGGTGGCGGTGCCGGTCACGTGCAACTGGTCACTGCGGCCACCCGGGGCCAGCTCGGCGGCATAGACGCCGGTGGCACCCTGCACGTAGTTGCCGTTGATGGTCAGCGTGCCGATCGAGTTGCCCGGCGCGATGATGCCGTCCACGCGGGTATTGCCGAGCGTGCCGACGCCCTTCAGCAGGCCGTTGGCGCCGACCGTGGTGGTGCCGCCGGTCTGCGTGCCGTTGAAGGACACCACGCCGCCATTGATCACCAGGTTGCTGTTGTTCAACACGCCGCTGGCGCTGACCGCGCTCACGCCACCGGTAGTGGTCAGTACGGTGGAGACCAGGCTGCCGTTGAGCAGCAACTGGCCGCCCTGTACTTCGACCGCCGAGGCAAGCGTGTTGGCGCCGTTCAATTCCAGCGTACCGTCCTGCAGTACTGCGCCGTTGAAGCTGTTGTTGCCGCTCAGGCGCAGCCAGCCGATACCGGATTTGGTCAGCTTGCCAGGGCCACCGATGTCGTTGGTCCAGTTGTCCCAGGCATCGCCTTCCCAGACTTTCAGGCCGCCGGCCTTCTGGTTCATCACCACGTTGGTGTCCACGCGCAGCGAGCCGTAGCCCTCGATGGCCTTCTTCAGGTCCACCATGCCCCAGCCGTAGATCGGATCGATGCCTGCTGCACCCAGGTCGCGTGCGGTGGTCAGCAGCACGTCGCGCACCTGCGCGTTGTCCAGATAGGGGAAGCGCTCCATCAGCAGGCCGAGCGCGCCGGTGATGTGCGGCGCCGCCATCGACGTGCCGGTCTTGGTGCCATAGACGTACTGGGTGTTCTCGCTGTCGATGATCAGCCGCACATAGGCGGAGGTGTTCTCGACGCGGCCCTGGATATCGCCGGACACGATGGTGCTGACGATGTCGGTGCCGGGTGCCGAGATGCACCAGTTGGCGGCAACGCCGCAGATACTGGAACTGCCATCGATCACATAGTCGGTTTCGCCCGCAGCGGCATTGGGCCGGCGGACGTTGGCGACCGCGAGCCAGTACGGTTCCAGTTCGGGCTTCCAGCGCGGCATGGCGGCCGTGATTCCGGCGACGGCGCCGCTGCCGTTGCCAGCCGACCACACCTGGATGAGGGTGGAGCCCGGGGTATCGCCATTGCTGGCGTAGATGCTGCCGTACACGCCGTAGTCGGCACCGATGTTGGCGTACTGCTGGTCCAGCGCGGCGGCGGTCATGTTGCGCGTGGAGATGCCCCAGCTGTGGTTGATGGCACGCACGCCCTGCGCCTGGATCTGTGCATACATGTCCAGCGTGGCGGCGTCATCCGGATCGGTGCGGTACACCGCGCGCGGGCGATAGTACTTGTCCGGATCCAGGCGCCACTCATAGTAGGTGTCGCCGAACACGCGGGCGGCGGTGAGATCCGCACCAAAGGCCACGCCATGCATGCCGGTGCCATTGCGGTTGGCGCCGATGGTGCCAAGCACATGCGTTCCGTGGTCGGCGTAGCTGAAGCCATAGGGCTGGCCGGCGGCGATCAGGCGTGCCGCGAGTGCGGCCGGAACGCCGGCACCGAGGCCGTAGTAGTTGTAGCCGGGCTGTTCGCCGCGGGTCTGCCCGCAGGCACCGGCACCTGCAACCACACCCGGCGTCGCGCAGTCGGCACCGATAGTGATGCTGGAGGTATTGCGTCCTGCAAACTCCGGATGCGCCAGCGCGGAGCCCGAATCGAACAGCGCCAGGCGTACGCCCTTGCCGGTCAGGCCGCGTGCATAGGCGTAATCCGCGCCCATCGCAGCCAGGCCCCAATCGGCGTTGAATTCATCGCTGCGCCAGCTGGCCGGATCGCCCGGGTTGCCAAGAACGGCGGTGCTGCTGGCGGCAGGCGCAGCGGTTGTCGCTGCGGGTGCCGTGCTGGCAGCGGGCTGCGCCCACGCGGCCTGCAGCTGGCGCTGCTGCTGCCAGGCCTCGAGTGATTCGCTGGCCATGGCTGGCAGTGCGGTGGCCAGCAGCAGCGAGCTGGCGACGGCAAGCGCCAGCGGGCGGTGCGACAGGGAGCGGGACGAACGGCCGTACAGCGGGTGATTCATCGGACAACTTCCTTGGTTGACGGACATCAAGGCCGTTAACGTCAAGGCGTGGCGATATCCCCCAGCAAAGTGAAAGGAATTTTATGAACGCGTTAATGATTTGTGATCGGTGCATGACGTGGTTCCGCCGGGCCGGGCACCGCGACCTTTCTTTCCGAGGCCTTGGAGCCGTCCATGCGTAACGCATTGCGTAAACCACAGTTGGCGATATTGGGTAGTGCCGATCCTGGCAGCGACGCGTTCGAGCGCGCAGCTGAAGCAGGGCGTTTCCTGGCCGTGCAGGGCATCACGCTGGTCAGCGGCTGTGGCAGTGCCGCTACGCGGGTAGCTGCCGAGCAGGCGGTAGCCGCCGGTGGCCAAGTGCTCAGCGTGATCCCGGAAAGCGGCATGCCGGCAGCCGATTGGCCCGCCACGGTGGTGGTGCCCTGTGGCATGGGCGATGCGCGCAACCTGATCATGGCCCTGGCCGGTGATGCCTGCATCGTGATCGGCGGGCGCGCCGGTACGATCTCGGAGGTTTGCCTGGCCTGGCTGCACAAGCGGCCGCTGCTGCCGCTTGTCGGGGCCGGTGGCTGGTCCGATGCGCTGCCGGACAACCCGCCGGACGAGCGCGGCAATTCGCCGATCCTGCCGTGGCGCAACGTTGATGAGTTGGCCGGGCAGCTGCGTGTGCTGGGGTTGCTGCACCGCTGAGTCGAGCGGCATCGGCCTTCACCCAGCGTCCCGTGTGCAGCGCTAAGGTGGCCCGGCCTGGGATCACCAGGCTTATCAAGGAGCGATGTCGATGCGTACTTTCGGGAAAGTGATCGCCGGTGTTGTGTTCGCGTTGGCCTGCAGCGGCTCGGTGGCCCTGGCCGGACCGGTCCAGCCCTGCGATCTACCCTGCTGGAAGGCTTACCAGGCATGTGTGTCCGGTGGTGGTGATGCCATGGAATGCCAGTACGAATACGATCGATGTGTCATGGAGCGCTGCGGCGCGGTGTAAGCCCAGCCATGCTCGGCTGAAGACGGGCCCCGTCCGTGACGGGGCTCTTCTGTTCATGCGCAAGGTTGGGCAGTCTCGACACATTCTTCCTGGTGGAGTGGAACATGGCCGTCAAGCGTGTCGTCGCCAACATCGCCACGCCCGATCCCTCACGTGCCGCTGCGTTCTATGGCGAGCTGCTCGGCATGCCGGTGGTGATGGACCATGGTTGGATCGTCACCCACGGCGGGCAGGGCAGTGCGCAAGCGCAGGTCAGCTTCGCCAGCGAAGGGGGCTCGGGCACGCCGGTGCCGGACCTGTCGATCGAAGTGGACAATCTGCAGGACGTGCTGCAGCGCATGCGCGCGGCCGGCATCGCGCTGGAATATGGCCCGGCCGACGAACCCTGGGGCGTGCGGCGCTTCTTCGTCCGCGATCCGTTCGGTCGGCTGTTGAACATCCTCGCCCACGCCTGAGCGGTGGATGGTGCCTCGCCACGCCTGACGGTGCGCGCGGGACGATGACCGTCTACCGGCGTGCTGGCCCTGCTCGCGGCATCCGGGCTGCTCCGGCAGCCCAGGCGAGCCTGAACGCGCCGCGGTCAGCCCTGCTGGCGTTGTGGACCGTCCCTCGTCGGCGTCGCTTCGGCCGCTTGCCGCTGCTGCCGTGCATTGGCGTGGCGAGCGTGCCCGCCTTCGCGGCCGATCGCTGCCATGTGCTGTCGGTTGCGGCTGATCGCCTCGCCGCCCTTGCGGCCGGCCACGCGTGCCTCGGCCGGGCTGAACTCGTGTGCATTGCCGGACGCATGCGCGGCGCGTCCTCCCTTTGCGGCGATCGCGCGCTGCTTGTCCTGGTCCATCGAGGCGAAGCCACGATGGGAAGTGCCGTGGTGCTGGTCGGCCATGGGAAGGCTCCCGTTGCATGGAAGGGAAGCTCATCCTTGCCGGTGCCCGGCTAACGGAGTGTCCGCACCGGTGCGGCTGCCTTCACGCCGCACCGTACTGCTTTTCACGGCGCGCCGCTGCGCGCATCGCCCTGAGTGGCTAGGACGAACTGCACCCTTCACCCAGGCCGGCGTGATGGGCTCGACCGAAGAGGAGTACGTGCTCGGCAATACAGCCCCTTTGGCCGCGCAGTGCCGCACGATGGAGCTGCGCCTGGGCAACGGCGGCTGGACCTTCCCCAGCGAAATCGAAATGGCCGCAGAGCAGTAAGGCTTCAGCGCCGGCGGGCGTCCTGCAGGCGCTGCGCGAAGGGCCGCTGTGCGAGCGCTGCAAGGGCGTCGCGCAGTACCTGCTCCAGCGGCTGGCCCAGATCGGCATCGAGGCTGCGCGCCGCTACGGCAGTGGCCTGCCATTGCGCCTGCAGCGCAGGCATCGCGCGCTGTGCGCGGGGGCTCAACTGCAGGATGCGTTCACGACCATCGTCGCCGCTGGACGCGTGCAGCCAGCCATCGCGCACCATCGCCGCCACGGTCTGGCTGAGCGCCGAATGGCTGAGCCCGCAGGCCGATGCCAGGTCCTTGATCCGGCAGGGGCCCTGCGCCATCAGCGTGCGCAGCACCGGTGTGTAGCGGGGCCGGTAGTCCAGTTGCAGGTCCCGGTAGGCCTGCTCGACCGCCGGGTCCAGCTGGTCGAGCAGGGCGCGCAGCAACGTGCCGAGCGTGGCGTGTTGGAGATCCATGACCGGGATGATATATAAGCGCTTATATATCTTCAACGCGGAGGTGGTTGATGGCCGTGTCCTGGATGCTCGCTGCGTTGCTGGCAGGGGCCTGCCCGGCGCAGGACGGAGTGCTGCGCGCGGCGGCCACCGCCGTGCAGGCGCAGTACCTTGACGAGGCGGAGGGCGCCCGTATCGCCGATGCCCTGCGCACCTGGTCGGTGCAGCAGCGCTATGCGGACAGCTGTTCGGATCCGGTTGCGTTCAGCGCACGCCTGAACCAGGACCTGGACATGTTCGATGGCCACTTCCATGTTGAACGCGTGGACGCAGCGGCCGGCCAGGACGATTGGTTGATGGCCTGGCGCGCCGATGCCCGCGGCAATGGTGCCGGCGTGCGCGAGGTGCGGGTGATGGAGGGCAACATTGGCTACCTGCGCCTGAGTACCTTCTATCCGCTGGATCTGGCGCGCCCGAAGTTCGCTGCGGCCCTTGCCCTGCTGGCCGACACCGATGGCCTGGTGCTGGATCTGCGCCAGAACGGGGGCGGCGACGATGCAAGTGCCGACCTGCTGGTACGCACGCTGCTGGACGCGAAGATCGACGCGGTGCAGCAGCTGGACCAGCGCGGCCGGCGCACGCCGGTCCCGCTGCCGCCTGCCAGCCTGCCTGCGTACCTGAAACCGCTGGTGGTGCTGATCGACCGCCGCACCGGTTCGGCGGCCGAGTTCGTCGCCTATTCGCTGCAGGCACTGGGCCGTGCGCGGATTGTCGGTACGCGCAGTGGCGGTGCCGCGCATATGTTTGGTGATCCTGTGCTGCTGCCCGATGGCTATCAGATCAGTATTCCCGACCGGCAACCCATCAATCTGCGCACCGGTGGAAACTGGGAACGTACTGGCGTGAGGCCTGATGTGGCCGGCGGCGACGATCCGCTGTTCATCGCGCGGCAACTGCTGGCGCCTGCGAAGTCGTCAAGATGAACGCACGATTGCATGGCTGTCCTATCGCGGATGCGCGATTGCATGCCTAGAATCGAAGCATCCCGGTAGTTCCCGGGCGCTTCGAGTGAATGGACTCAATGAAGATTCTGTTGACCGGCAGTTCCGGCCGCATCGGGCGCGCGATCTTCGGTGCGTTGGCGGCTGCCCACGAAGTGGTGGGGCTGGACCGCAGTCCGTTTGCCACCACGCGCATCATTGCCGATGTCAGCGATCGGCAGGCCGTCGCGCGCGCGGTGCAGGGCGTGGATGCGGTCATCCATACCGCGGCCCTGCATGCCCCGCATGTCGGCCTGGTGCCGGATGCGGTGTTCCAGCAGATCAACGTGGAGGCCACCGCACACCTGCTGCAGGCGGCACGCGAAGCCGGTGCACGGCGCTTCGTGCTGACCAGCACCACTGCGTTGTATGGCCATGCCGTGGTGGCCGGTGGCTGCCGTTGGATCGACGAAGACACCGAGCCGCTGCCGCGCACGATCTACCACCGTACCAAGCTGCAGGCAGAGACCCTGGCCGAAGCCGCCGCCACGCCGGGCTTCAGCGTTCGCGTGCTGCGCATGGGCCGGTGTTTCCCGGAACCGCCCGAACGGATGGCGATGTTCCGCCTGCATCGCGGCATCGACGCCCGCGATGTGGCCAGCGCACATGCTGCACTGCTGCTCGACGAAGGCGCCCGGTTCGCGCGCTACCTCGCCTGTGCCCCGACGCCGTTCCGGCGCGAGGACTGCCTGGAGCTGGCCACCCACCCGCGTAGCGTGCTGGCCCGTCGCGCGCCACAGCTGCTGGCCGAATTCGAACGCCGTGGCTGGCCGCTGCCATTGAGCATCGACCGTGTCTACGACAGTGCCCGCCTGCGCGGCGCGCTGGGCTGGAAACCGTGCTTCGGGCCCGACGACGTGCTTCAGCAGTATGCCGTCGGCAGCATCGAGGTACTGCCGCGGGCACAGTGGATCAAGGACCGCGTGGCCGAGTGAGGGCATCGCAGAGGGGGAGCGTTGAGCCGACCCTGAGCGGATTCAGGAATGTGCAGGCCGACCGCCTCAACCTCGTTGGCGGGCGGCCGCTAACCCAGTGCGCTTCCAGCGCCGGGCGCGCCCCGGCGGCCGGTGGCCTGCGCGACGGATCGCGCGCCTGCGCGGTGCCCTCGTGGTGCCGGTCGTCCTGAACTTCCTTGCGGACCCTCCCATGTCTTCTTCCCGCTCTGCCGCTGCCCAACGCCCGGGCAGCATCGCCCACAAGTTGATGCTGGGCACCGCCGTGATCGCGCTGCTGTGCTTCGGCCTGACCGCCTTCCTGATCTACCGGCAGGCCAGCGCCAGTCTGATCAGCGCCTCGCGCCAGACCATGACCAGCGAGGCCAACGCTGAGGCGCGCCAGGTGGCGGCTGATCTGGGCACGGCTTTCGCCAGCAATGACGCCATGGTCGAGGCCGTGCTGGCCCAGCGTGCCCGTGGTGACATACCCGACCGCGCCAGCCTGGCGGCGGTGCTCGGCGAACAGCTGCGTGCTCATCCTCAATGGCTGGGCAAGAGCACCATGTGGGAGGCCGATGCCTTCGACGGCAAGGATGCGGAGTTCGTCAATTCCGAAGCACACGATGCCACCGGCCGCTACATGAGCTACTGGGCCTGGCAAGACGGCAAACCGCAGCAGTCGGTGATGACCGACTACACCGAAACTGCCAGCGGTTCCGGTGACTGGTACATGGTGCCCAGCCGCGACAAGCTGCCCAAGGTCAGCGAACCTTACGCCTATGACATCGCCGGCCAGAAGGTGCTCATGAGCACCCTGAGCACGCCGATCATCGAGAACGGCAGATTCCTGGGCGTGTTCACCGTCGACTTCTCGCTGGCAGCGCTGCAGAAGCACCTGTCAACGCTGAAGCCGATGGGGGCTGGCCGCGTCGAACTGCTGTCGCCCAAGGGCGTGGTGCTGGCCTCGGCCAATGCCGCCGAGATCGGCAAGCCGCGCAACGATGCCCTGACCCGCAGCATGCTGGCCGACATCGCCGCCGACCGTCCGTTCGAGGCCTTCAGCCCCGACGCGGCCGGCAACGTACGCGTGTATGTGCCGCTGCGCGTGGGCGACGCCCCGCAACGCTTCGCGCTGGGCGTGGTGATGCCGCATGCGGTGATCGTGTCTGAGGCACGCCAGCTGCTGTGGCTGACCCTGCTGGTCGGCGTGATCGCCGCGCTGACCCTCAGCGCCGGCGTCTACGTGCTGCTGCGCCGCCTGGCGATTCGCCCGTTGGCCGAAGCGGTACGCGTGGCCGGTGATGTCGCCGCCGGCAAGCTGGACAGCACGCTGCCGGCGCGCAGCAACGACGAAGTGGGGCGCCTGCTGGACGCAATGCAGGGCATGCGTGGGCAGTTGCAGTCGGTGATGGCTGCGCAGGCCGAAATGGCGCGCCGGCACGATGCCGGTGAACTCAGCTATCGCATGGATGCTGCGGCCTTCCCGGGCGAGTACGGCCGCATGGTGGCCGACAGCAACCAGCTGGTGGCCTCCAGCAATGCGGTCACCCAGCGCCTGGTTGAAGTGATGCAGCGCTATGCCGTGGGCGACCTCAGCGTGGACATGGAAGTGCTGCCGGGCGAGAAGGCGGTGTTCACTGCCGCAATGGCGACCACCAAGCGCAACCTGGCCGCGATCAACGAGCAGATCCAGCAACTGGCCGCCGCCGCCGCCGCCGGTGACTTCGCCGTGCGCGGTGATGCACTGCGCTTCGAACATGATTTCCGCCGCATGGTGGAGACCCTGAACACAATGATGCAGGTCAGCGACCACAACCTGGCGGCACTGTCGACGCTGCTGCGCGCGATCGCCGCCGGTGACCTCAGTGCCCGCATGCAGGGCGACTTCCACGGCGTGTTTGCGGTGATGCGCGACGATGCCAACAGCACCGTGCAGCAGCTGACCCAGATCGTCGGCCAGATCCAGCAGTCGGCGGCCAGCATCCGCCTGGCCGCCGGTGAGATCGCCGCCGGCAACAGTGACCTGTCGCGCCGCACCGAGCAGCAGGCCGCCAACCTGGAGGAAACCGCCGCGTCGATGGAAGAACTGACCTCCACCGTGCGCCAGAACGCCGACCATGCGCTGCAGGCAAACACGCTGGCCGGTTCCGCAGCGGGCGTGGCCAGCGAAGGCGGCCAGGTGGTCAGCCAGGTGGTGCACACCATGGAGCAGATCGAGGCGTCTTCGCAGCGCATCGCCGAGATCATCTCGGTGATCGATGGCATTGCGTTCCCGACCAACATCCTGGCGTTGAACGCCGCAGTGGAAGCGGCGCGCGCCGGTGAACAGGGCCGTGGCTTCGCAGTGGTGGCCAGTGAAGTGCGGGCGCTGGCGCAGCGCTCGGCGGGTGCTGCCAAGGAGATCAAGGAGCTGATCGACGCCTCGGTGGCCCAGGTCGGTGCCGGCGCGCAGCTGGTGCATGGTGCGGGGCGCACCATGCAGGACATCGTCGGTCAGGTCGGCCGGGTCAACGAGATCATGGCCGAGATCTCGGCCGCGTCGCGCGAACAGTCTGCCGGCATCGAGCAGGTCAACCAGACCGTAGTGCAGATGGACGAAACCACCCAGCAGAACGCCGCGCTGGTGGAGGAAGCCAGTGCCGCCGCCCGTGCGATGGAGGAGCAGGCCGAGCAGCTGGCAGTGGCGGTGTCGCGCTTCCGCCTGCAGGCCGAGCCGGAGGGCATGGCCCGCCGCGCGGCCTGATGCCGGAAACGAAGACGCCCGGCGGCTGCCGGGCGTCGCATGCATCCTTGCCGCGCATCCTGCGCAGGTCTGATGGCTCAGAACATTCCTTCAAACGGATTCCAGCTGGCGCGTCCTTCCACCTTTTCCAGGTAGTAGCTGTAGTTGGTGCTGGAGGCGACCAGCAGGTTCATGGCGATGAACAGCATGCGCCCGACGACATCCGGCAGGAACATGCTGACGATGGCCAGCGCGATGTTGATGCCGATCACCACCAGTGCCTTGCGCCACATGCCGAGAATCAGCAGGTAGATGGCACCGAAGAACAACGCGAAGAAGTTCAGGTTGATCTTCAGGCGGTCACCAAAGGACAGTGCCTTCCAAGCCTGCTTGAAGCCGGGGTTCTTGGGGGCGCCGTGCTGGCGGAAGAAGTTGAAGCGGAACTGCCACTTCGGGCTGAACTGGGACAGGTCGGTGGTATTCATTGGGAAACATCCCTGTGAGAAAACGTTTTCATGATAGGACAAGTCCTATTCAGGATCCAAGCGCTAGCGTCAAGAATGTGACGCCTGCCTTGTTCCCGCGCCTGCGCCTAAGCGCCGCGCCGTCACCCACCCGCCTTGTTTTTAGGATAGGGTGCGCAGTTCCGCTGCCGCCCCGGCTGAGCCCGTGCGGTGGCGGGATGTCCATGGAGGTTGCATGACTACAGCTGCTACACCGGAAAACGCACCGGGACCGGTGCTCCTGCCGACACCTGAAGTGGTGCAGGCACAACAACTGCTCGCACGCCAGCAACTGGCGGTGGCGATGGACCGTGCGCGCACGGCCGCCACGCGGGATGCGGCACCGACCGCGCTGGAAAGCGAGTAACCCGCAACACCGTCGATCGCGCTGGCATGTCGCCAGCGCGATCACGGCGCGTGCCGCCGGTCAGAACCGCGCGGTCACGCTCAGGAAGTAGCTGCGCCCGGCGACGAAGTAGTCGGTGGAGCCTTCCGCATACAGCTTCTTGTCGGCCAGGTTGCTGACGCCACCGCGCAGGGTCAGCACTTCGTTGACGTTCCATGCCGCGGTCAGGTCATACAGCGTATAGGCCTTGAGGAAGGTCGTGGCGGTGCCGGTCTGCCTGCCGGTGTACTGCGCCGACAGGCTGCCGGAAAACACCGTGCTGGGCGCCCAGTCCAGCGACGAATAGCCGGAGAACTCCGGTGTATCGATCAGGTTGCGGCCGGTGGTCAGGTTCCTGGCTTCCTTCATCCAGGTCGCCGAGGTGCGCCAGCGCCACTGCTCGCCGAAGCGGACGTTGAGGTTGCCTTCCATGCCGCGGGTGCGCGCGCGCTGTACGTTGCTCATGCGCGTCCACCAGATGCCGTTGAACCGGCCCAGCGGTGCGTACTCGATCTTGTTCCGGAAGTCGGTGTGGAAATAGGTCACGCCGACATCGATCAGGTCATTGTCGAAGCTGATGCCGATCTCGCGATTGGTGCTGGTCTCCGGATCGAGGTCCGGGTTGCCGGCCATGTAGCACCCGCCGCGGGTATAGCCCAGCGGAATCAGCGAGGTGCAGCCGCGGCCCCCGGACTGGGTAGCGGCACTGGCCGAGTTCTCGGTCAGGCTGGGCGCACGGAAGCCCTTGGAGACGCCACCGCGGATCGTCCATTGTTGGGCCGGGTGCCAGACCAGGTACGCACGCGGGCTGACGTGGCCGCCGAACTGCTCGTGATGGTCCAGGCGCGCGCCCACGGTCAGGGCCAGGGTGCGGTGCAGTTTCAGCTCGTCCTCGGCAAACAGCGCCCAGGTGTCCACGTCCAGAGTGGAGCCGCTGACCGCGTTGCCGGCATAGTCGATCGGCGCGCGGCCGATGGTGTCGGTGTTGGTCAGCTCCTGCCGCTTCCATTGGCCGCCTACGGCGAACTGGTGTTCAACGCCGAGGGTGAACGGCGTGGTCAGGCTGCCGTCGATGATCGTATCGGTCGCTTCGGAACGGCCGGCAGCACCGATGTCGTTCCTGTACTCGGTCCAGTACGCACTGATCTTCGAATTGCCGAAGCGCCACTTGCCATCGTGGTTGAGCGCCAGCGAGCTGCGCTTGAGCTCACTGGCACCCCACGCACCTTCGTCCTGCTTTTCCAGCGACGCATCGATGAAGGCCTGCTGCACGCCGTGCCCGGCTTCCAGCGACAGTTCCTGTGCGTCGCTCAGCTTCCACTGCAGCAACGCATCGACATTGCGGTCCTTCTCGCCGGCATAGGCGTTGCCGTAGACACCGCCGTTGGAGCGGTCCGAATCGCGGCGCATGCTGTTGGCGCCGATGCGCAGGCCGAAACGTTCGCCCAGCGGTCCGGAGAACGTGGCGCCGATCTGCTGGGTATCGCCGCGCTTGCCGTCAGCCGGGCGGGTGTAGCTGTGGGTGGCGCTGCCGTTCCATTCGTCGCCGATGCGCCGGGTGATGATGTTGATCACCCCGCCCATCGCATCGGAGCCATACAGCGACGACATCGGCCCGCGCACCACTTCAATGCGCTCGATCTGGTCCGGCGAGATCCAGTTCAGGTCCTGGCGGCCGAGGTCGGGGCGATAGTTGGTCGAGGCCGAGCTGCCCATGCGCTTGCCGTCCACCAGCACCAGCGTGTAGTTGGACGGCATGCCACGCAGCTTGATCTTGGACTGCTCGCCGACGGCGCTGAGGCCGCCGGTCACGCCCGGTACGCGGCTGAGCAGGGCGGCCAGGTCCGGCACCGGCTGGCGCTCGATGTCCTCACGACTGATTACGCTGATGCTGGCCGGGGCATCCTTGATCCACTGCTGGCTGCCTGAAGCCGTGACCACCACGGTATCCAGGTCCTTGGTGGAGGCATCGGCGGCGGCCTCTGCGGCGGCCAGGCCGGGCAGGGCCAGCAGGCAGGCGGTGGCCAGGCGGGTGCGCGGCAGGCGCGCGGAACGGGAACGGGACGACAGGGACATGACGGCTTCCATGGGAGGTGGGGTGACCCGGTGGAAGCAGCAGGCGCAGGCAGACAGCAGGCAGCCCCCCCCTTCCGTGGGGTCGTCGGGTGCGCGGTCAGGACCGGCGCAGCTGGGTGGGTCGCGGCCGCGCGGAAGACGGTGACCTGCCTGGTTGATTAAATGATAACCGTTCGCGTTTGTTACGATCCAGTACCGGGGGCGATGCAGTGACAGCTGGCCATGCCCTGGCGTGATCGCCTGCTATTTGCTGAATGGGGACAAATCCCGGTGTAGACCTTCGCACCCGGCTTACATTCTGGGCCCTAGACTGGGCCGCATTTTCGATTCCGCCCCGTTGGAGATCGTGTGGGTTCCGGTAGTGACAGACATCGACTGTGCGGCGTGAGGCCGACACAGCCAGGACAAGTGCGGGCGCCGGGAAAGCGCGCCGGGAACCTTGGTGCATGCAGCCCGGCCGGGATGGCCGGCCGTGCCGACGGCGCGGAGTAAGCGACGATGGGGGTGCAGACCATCCATGCGGAAGCAGGAACGCCCCGGCTCGATGCCGGCTGGGCGCTGCTGCCCGCTGAATCGCCGTTGCCGATGCCCGAACAGACCCTGCGCGAAGGCGCACTGAAGGTCCGGCGGCATCGCACCTCGCCGCGCCTGATCGGCCTGCGCCGGCTGTACCTGTTTGGTGGCACGCTCGGCATGACCGCGGTGGCTACGCGGATGATGTGGCGGGTGCTGTCGGCCAATGGCATCAGCGTGCTCGAAGCCTGCCTGCTGGTGCTGTTCGTCGGCCTGTTTGCCTGGATCGCACTCTCGTTTGCCAGCGCCCTGGCCGGCTTCCTGACCGCTGTGTTCGACCGGGGCTATCGGCTCGGCATCGACCCGGACAAGCCGTTGCCGGCCGTGCACAGCCGTACTGCGCTGTTGATGCCGACCTACAACGAAGACCCGCGCCGCCTGCTGGCCGGCCTGCAGGCGATCTACGAGTCGGTGGCGGCCACCGGCCAGCTCGACCGCTTCGACTTCTTCGTGCTCAGCGACACCCGCCGCGAGGACATTGCCGCTGCCGAGGAACAGGTGTTCGCCGAGCTGCGCGAGCGTGTGCCGGAGGGGCAGACGCGCCTGTTCTATCGTCGACGTGGTGACAACAGCGGGCGCAAGGCCGGCAACATCGCTGACTGGGTCCGCCGCTTCGGCGGTGCCTATCCACAGATGCTGATCCTTGATGCCGACAGCCTGATGACCGGCGACAGCATCGTGCGCCTGGTGGCCGGCATGGAACACAACGCCGACGTCGGACTGATCCAGACCCTGCCGTCGGTGATCGGCGGCCGCACCCTGTTCGCGCGCATGCAGCAGTTCGGTGGCCGCGTGTACGGGCCGGTGATCGCCCGCGGCGTGGCCTGGTGGCACGGTGCCGAGAGCAATTACTGGGGCCACAACGCCATCATCCGTACCCGTGCCTTCGCCGACCACGCCGGCCTGCCGGCGCTGCCGGGGCGCAAGCCGTTCGGCGGCCACGTGCTCAGCCACGATTTCGTCGAAGCGGCGCTGATGCGTCGTGGCGGCTGGGCCGCGCACATGGTGCCCTACCTCGGTGGCAGTTACGAGGAAGGCCCGCCGACGCTGACCGACCTGCTGGTGCGCGACCGTCGCTGGTGCCAGGGCAACCTGCAGCACGGCAAGGTGGTCGGCAGCCGCGGGCTGCACTGGATCAGCCGCACGCACATGCTGATCGGCATCGGCCACTATTTCACCGCACCGATGTGGGCCATGCTGATGCTGATCGGCATCGCCATCCCGCTGTTCCAGGAAGGCATCGATTTCAACGCCCTGCTGCACCTGTCGCCCAGCGTGTACTGGCGCGCACAGGATGAAGAGCAGGTGGTGCGCCTGTTCGCCGCCACCATGGCGGTGCTGCTGCTGCCCAAGGTGCTCGGCTACCTGGCAATGCTGCTGGACCCGGTCGACCGCCGCGGTTGTGGCGGTCCGATCCGTGCCTTCGTATCGATGCTGGTGGAAACCGTGCTCGCCGCGCTGATGGCGCCGGTGGTGATGTACGTGCAGTCACGCGGCGTGGCCGAAGTGTTGTCCGGGCGCGATTCCGGCTGGGACGCGCAGCAGCGTGACGACGGCGGCATCTCGTGGATGGCGTTGATCCGTGGCTACGGTGGCTTGGGTGTGTTCGGCGCCTTCATGGGCGTGCTGGCCTGGGCGGTATCGCCGTCGCTGGCGGCCTGGATGGCGCCGGTGGTGATCGGCATGGTTCTGGCCGTTCCGGTGGTGGCGCTGACCTCCTCGCGCGGCCCCGGTGCTTTCCTGCATCGCCTCGGCCTGCTCGATATTCCGGAAGAGAACATTCCGCCACCGGTGCTGGTACGCGCCGCGCAGCTGCGGCGGGAAGCGGCCGAGCAACCGCCGCTGTACTGATTGCCCCGCGCCAGCGGCATAATGCGGCTCGAACTTGAAGGAGCCGCATCATGCTGCAAACGGTGGAACAGGAAACCGGCGCCTCGCCGCAGTGGTCGGTGATCTGGTTGCACGGCCTCGGCGCCGACGGCCATGATTTCGCGTCGATCGTGCCGGAACTGGTGCGGCCGCACTGGCCGGCGCTGCGCTTCGTGTTCCCGCACGCACCCGTGCGGCCGATCACGATCAACAACGGCGTGCCGATGCGCGGCTGGTACGACATCGTGGGCATGGACTTCCGTTCGCGCGCCGACATGGCCGGCGTGCAGGAATCGGTGGTGCATCTGGACGCACTGATCGCGCGCGAGATCGAGCGCGGCATCGCGCCGGAGAAGATCTTCCTGGCAGGCTTCTCGCAGGGTGGGGCGATCATCCTGACGGCCGCGCTCTCGCGTACCGCGCCACTGGCCGGCCTGATCGCGCTGTCCACCTATCTGCCCGAAGCCGACAGCGCCACGCGTGTTGACGGCGCGGTGCAGGTGCCGGTGTTCATGGCCCATGGCAGTGGCGACCCGGTGATCCCGCAGGCCGTCGCCGCGCACAGCGCGCAGACGCTGCGTACGCTGGGCCTGGATGTGGCGTGGCACAGTTACCCGATGGCTCACCAGGTCTGTGCCGAGGAGATCCAGGCACTGGGTGACTGGCTGCAGGAACGCCTGGGCGCCGCCTGAGCCATGTCGCCGGCCAGCACACCGCCGTGGATGCCGGAACTGTGCCGCCTGCCACGGCTGGCGGCGATGCTCGGCCTGGCCGAGCTGGTGGTGGTGGTACTGGCGCTGGCGCCGGACGGCAGCCGTCACTGGACCTTCGGCGAACTGCTGTCGGCCAGCGGATTCGCGCTGTGGCTGGCGCTGGCGGTGACCGCCAGCCTGTGCATGCTGCGGCAGACCCTGTCGCGGCTGCCGCCGGTGCTGGGCGCCATTGCGGCGACCGTGCTGGCCACCCTGATCGCGGTGGTCTGCGCCGGCATCGTGCACGCGCTGTACGCGGTGCTGGGCGACAACTTCGCCAGTGGCATCAGCTTCTGGCGTTTCACCCTCGGCAGCGCGGCAACTACGGCGCTGATCGCCGCGCTGGCGCTGCGCTACTTCTACGTAAGCGATCGCTGGGCCGCGCAGGTGCAGGCCAACGCGCGCGCGCAGGCCGACGCGCTGCAGGCGCGTATCCGCCCGCATTTCCTGTTCAACAGCATGAACCTGATCGCCAGCCTGCTGCATCGTGACCCGGCAGTCGCCGAGCGCGCGGTGCTGGACCTGTCCGATCTGTTCCGTGCCGCGCTGGGGGCGGGCGAGGGCGATTCCACCCTGCGCGACGAATGCGAACTGGCAGAGCGCTACCTGTCGATCGAATCGCTGCGCCTGGGCGAACGCCTGCAGGTGCGTTGGCAGCGCGACGAGCCGCTGCCATGGGACCTGCCCTTGCCAAGGCTGGTACTGCAGCCGCTGGTGGAAAATGCCGTGCTGCATGGCATCTCGCGCCTGCCCGACGGCGGCACCATCGAACTGCAGCTGGCGCGCGAGGGCAATGAGCTGCAGATCCGCGTACGCAACCCGGCACCCGATCCGCAGGCGCCGGGGCTGGCGCTGGCACGCGGCGCCGGCCATGCCCAGCACAGCATCGGCCATCGGCTGGCCTGGCGCTTCGGCAGCGCCGCGCGGATGACGGCTGGCTGGAGCGAGGGCTACTATGCCTGCCAGGTGACAGTGCCGATCCAGTGAGGGAACGATCGTGAGGGTAGTCATCGCCGACGACGAACCGCTGGCGCGCGAGCGCCTGCGCAGCCTGTTGGCGGCACAGGACGGCGTGGACGTGGTGGCCGAGGCCGGCAACGGTGAGCAGGCCCTGCACGCGTGCGCGGAGCTGCAGCCGGACCTGGTCCTGCTGGATATCGCGATGCCCGGGCTGGATGGCCTGGAAGCGGCCCGCCACCTGGCCAGCTTCGAACCCCGGCCAGCGGTGGTGTTCTGCACCGCCTACGATGCGCATGCGCTGTCGGCGTTCGAGGCTGCAGCGATCGACTACCTGATGAAGCCAGTGCGTGCCGAACGGTTGGCGGCGGCGATCGCGCGTGCGCGCACGTTCCTGGCCGGCCGCGGTGGCCGGCCACAGGAGCACAGCGGGCAGCAGGCACGCAGCGTGCTGTGCGCACGCCTGCGCGGCAGCCTGCGCCTGATTCCGCTGGACGATATCCACTACCTGCAGGCCGAGGAGAAGTACGTGGTGGTGCACCACGCGCGCGGCGAGGACCTGATCGAGGAATCGCTGAAGTCGCTGGAAGAAGAGTTCGCCAGTCGTTTCATCCGCATCCATCGCAACTGCCTGGTGGCACGCCACGAGCTGGTGGAGCTGCGTCGGGGCTCGGGCGGGCAGGTGCAGGCGGTATTGCGGCATGGCAAGCAGCCGCTGGAAGTCAGCCGCCGGTGCGTGGCGACGCTGAAGCAGGAACTGCGGCATCTGTGAGTGGTCCGCGCGGCCTGCGGCCGCGACTGCTGTGAAATCAACAGCAACAGCAACAGCAACAGCAACAGCAACAGCAACAGCAACAGCAACAGCGGGTCATGGCTCGGTGTTGCTACGCGCT
>NZ_JBAWUK010000045.1:0-24781 GCF_037079935.1 Stenotrophomonas maltophilia group sp. Smal12
AACAACCGCGAATAAAATTATGAAGGGGTGTTGAAATTTATTGGTTTTTTTTGTTTTTTTTGATTTTTTTTTTTAAAAAAAAATTTTTTTTTTTTTTAGGCTGTTAAAAAGCGCGGGGGGGGGGGGTTTTTATTTTTTTGGGGCCCGCCGGGCGCCCCCCCCCCCCCCCCCCCACCCCCGCGGGGCGGCCGCCCCGCCCCCCCCACTACCACATCCGGGCGTTCGTGGCCGGTTTTGACATGCAGGTATTTACCTGCATATAGTCCACTCAAGGGCGGCGCCTGCCGGCCCATGCGAGGAACCTGCAATGGTGGATATCGCACACCGGGTCGGCATCAAGGTCCCCGCAAGCCAGGTGTATCAAGCACTGGCCACCCCACCAGGCGTCCCTGGCCGGCCCTGCCGAATGGATCGGCACCCACGTGCGCTGCGCGCTGAAGCAGGAAGGCGACCACTGCATCGTCCTGTTCACCCACGAAGGCTGGAAGGAACGCGTCGAGTTCACCTCCCACTGCAGCACCAAGTGGGCGGTCTTCCTGCTGAGCCTCAAGGCCCTGCTGGAAACCGGCAAGGGTCAGCCCAATCCACACGACATCAGGATCGACAGCTGGAACTGAAGACGCCCCGCATGAATGCAGACAAGGTGTTCAAGGCACTGGCCGACCCCACGCGTAGAACGCTGCTGGACCTGCTTTGCGAAGACAACGGCCAGACCCTGGGCCAGCTCTGCGAACACCTGGACATGGCCCGGCAATCGGTCACCCAGCACCTTGGCCTGCTGGAAGACGCCAACCTGATCAGCACGGTGCGCCGTGGCCGCGAGAAGCTGCACTTCATCAACCCGGTGCCGCTGCATGAAGTCTACGAGCGCTGGGTACGCAAGTTCGAGCAGCAGCGCCTGAGCCTGCTGCATGACCTGAAACGCGAACTGGAAGGAGAATGACGATGTCCGCAGAGACCACCCGCTTCATCCACGTGATCTACATCGCGTCCACGCCACAGAAGGTGTTCGAGGCCATCACCCGCCCCGAGATCGCCAGTCGCTACTGGGGCCACGAGAACGTCTCGGACTGGAAACCCGGCTCGCGCTGGCAGCACGTGCGCGCCGACGAAACGCGCTCGGTCGAGCTGGTCGGCGAAGTGGTGGAAAGCACCCCGCCCTCGCGGCTGGTCATCACCTGGGCCGCCGCCTCGCAGGCCGACAATCCCGATGCCTACAGCCGGGTCACCTTCGAGATCGTGCCCTACCAGAACATGGTGCGGCTGACCGTCACCCACGACGAATTGGAACCCGGCAGCGGCATGGATACCGGCATCCGCCAGGGCTGGCCGATCGTGCTGTCGAGCCTGAAGTCGCTGCTGGAAACCGGCAAGGGATTGGACGTATTTGCGAAGCCGAACTGAGTCGTGCCGCAATCGGCGGCGGAGCGCCATCCGCCGCCAGTGCTCCCCATCCGGTCAATCGCTCAATCTGCGCGAACGTCCATAACTGCCATGCACATCCTGCTTGATCCAATCCGCCAGCAGGCGCAGATAGCCGTCGGTGATCCGCGTCGACACGCGGTTGCCCTCGGCATCGGTACGGAACTCGACCATGCCATGGTCGGTGTCGGGGAACAGGTAGGTCTCGATCGGCTGTCCTGACGCGCGCAGGCGCCCCAGGATGGTGCGCGTGGCCGCAATCGGTGCGGCCCGGTCCTGCTCGGCCAGCACCCATAGCAACGGCACCTTCAGGCGGTGCAGCGCAGCCTCGGCGTCGTAGTCCCAGATCAGCTCCAGGTTGTCGAAGCGCGCGCGACCGATCCGGCGCAGGTCAGCGTCGCTCATGCGCAGCATGTCACCGCTGTATTCACCACTGATCGTCTTTGCCCACGGCGCGTCACCGATCTTCGCACGCACCCTGGCCAGCGCCTCGAAACCTTCACTGAAATGCGTGCGCATCAGCTGCGCGGTGGCCTCTGACAGTTGCCCGACCTGCTTCATGGCCGCCGGATCCAGTTGCAGGCGGTGCGCCTCGTCGAACAACTGCTCGCGGTCCTCCTCGATGGGCGAGACCACCAGCCCGTAACCGATCGCCACGAAATCCGCCTGCGAACGCGTGGCCGCCAGCGGTGCGATCCAACCGCCCTGGCTGCCGCCGAAGTAGCCGGCACGGCCGAAGCGACCTTTTGCCAGTTCCCGCGCCTTAGCAAGCGCCGCCGCTGCGTCGTCAGCGAGCAGCTCGAAGTTCTGCGTGTACTCGCCTTCCGAATCGCCGGTGCCACGCTTCTGGTAGGCGAACACCGAGATTCCCTGCGCCACCAGCATGCGTTGGTAGATCGCCGCCACCGCCATCGTGCGTTCCGAGCCATGGACCAGCACCACCAGCGGCCGCTTGGGATCGGCCGGACCGGCGGGTTCGATCAACTGCCCGACCAGCTTGGTTCCGGCACTGGTGAAAGTTGCATCGGTATCGCGGGTGGGCAGTCGCTGCCAGCGCTGCGTGGCCCCCGCAGGCGAGCTAACGCTGACCACATCGCCGCTGCAGCTCACCGGTGCGTTGGCATCGCCGGTGGCGCCACGTCGCCCGTCCAGCATCAGATAACGCTGCCCCGTGGCCGGTGCCGCAGCGGGTGCGCCCAGCACCACGATGTTGCCCTGCCCATCACCGTAGGCACTGACCGCGCATAGGTCGGCGGCTGCAGCCGGCAGGCCCGAACACACCAGCACCGCGCTCAACAACGAACGACTCTTCCACCCTGCCATGCCCTTCCCCATTGCAGTGAACCCGCGTCTTGCAGGTGCCGGGCGCAGCCTAGCGCGTTCGTTCGCCAGATTCATGCTGCACCCGCTCGCCGTCGCCTTCTGCCATAGCCATACTGGAAGGACGATACGGACTTCAGAACGCCATGCACCCTCACTTGGAACACATCGGCACCACCCGCATCCTGCGCGTGGAGCCGCAGGGCCCGATGCTCGATGCCGGCGCCCTACGCAACCTGATCGGCGATGCCCTTGGGCACCAGGCCGAGTGGATCGCCGTGCCGGTGCAATGCCTTTCGGCGGACTTCTTCGAGCTGCGCTCCGGCATGGCCGGGCAATGGCTGCAGATGCTGGTGAACTACCGCCTGCGCTTCGCCGTACTGGGCGACGTCAGCGCCTACCGCGCACAAAGCGCGTCGCTGGATGCATGGATCACCGAGTGCAACCGCGGCCGCGACGGCTGCTTTGTCGCCGATTGGGACGCCCTGCTGGCACGTCTTCCCGTGTCGGCCAGCTAGCGCGCCGTCCAGCCCCCATCCACCGGCAGCGCCGTGCCGGTGATCTGTGCCGCCGCGTCCGAAGCCAGGAACACCACCATCCCGCCCAGCTGATCGGGCGTCACGAACTGCAGCGAAGGCTGCTTCTCGGCCAGCAGCGCGCGAGCGGCGGACTCCTGATCCGTGCCTTCCTTCTCCGCCAACGCGGTGATCTGCTGCTCGACCAGCGCCGTTCGCACCCAGCCTGGGCAGATCGCGTTTGCGGTGATGCCGGTGCCCGCATTCTCCAGCGCGGTCACCTTGGTGAACCCCACCACGCCATGCTTGGCCGCTACATAGGCGGACTTGTTCACCGAGCCGACCAGCCCGTGCACCGACGCGATGTTGATGATGCGGCCGGCGCCCTGCTGCTTCATGTGCGGCAGCGCCGCCGCCGTTGCATGGAACACCGCCGACAGGTTCAGCGCAAGGATCGCATCCCACTTGTCGACCGGGAATTCCTCGATCGACGCGGTGTGCTGGATGCCCGCGTTGTTCACCAGGATGTCGATGCGGCCCATCGTCGTCACGACGCGGTCGATCATCGCGCGCACCGCCTCGCCCCGGGAAAGGTCCGCGCCATCGTGCACCACCCGCACGCCGAACTCAGCTTCCAGGCGGGTACGGATGCGTTCGATCTCCGCCGCATCGCCGAAGCCATTCAGCACGATATCGGCACCTTGTCGCGCCAGCGCCGTGGCGATGCCAAGACCGATACCGCTGGTGGAGCCGGTGACCACCGCAACCTTTCCACTGAACATGGGTGAGCTTCCATTGGGCGTAGGTGGCCAGTGTAGCTTCACCGGCGCGCCCCTTTAAGCGACGCTACCTTGGTCAATCAACGGTTAGAACGCGTTGGGTACCCGCGGAGGGAAGTGTCCAGCGTTCATTCAAAACGGTACACCTCAGAGGGGGCGCAGTCGTGGCCTGCTAGCGATACTGTCCGACTCCCACATAGGGCAATGCATCCATGCTTTGCCCGGCGGATCGAACACGTCCGAAAATAGCTTCTGCGGCCGTTCTACTCCCCCCACCTCCAACCGGGCGGAGCGCCTTTCATCCAGCAGATAAGGACAAGGACCAACACTACGGCCCACGTGTAGAGCTGAAACGCGATGGGCTCGCGAAATGGAGAGAACAGAAACGGACCCGCCAGCAGCAGGCCGAATGCGACTGCGTACACCAGCCAGCCCTGCCACGCGCACGGCATCCCCCAACCCCATCCGTACTTTTTCCTGGTAAACCAGTACTTCCTGCTGATCATTGCAATCTTCCTCGATGGCCGCCGGTCTCACGTACCTGATCCAAGCATGCTTTGAGCTGTTCGTGAAGACGTCGGTCCAGAATCAAGTCAGTATCCCCTCTGGTTGTGACGAGAACAGAGCTACGGTCCGTGCGCAGCACGAAGACGTTGCGACCGTTCTGCATGCGGAACTTGCCAAGTTCAACGCCCCCTGTGCTGGTCCCAAGTTGCCGGTGAGGCAGCGTGATCCTTGAAGCATCGGAAGCGTCCTGCCACGAGACACTGGAAAGCGGGAGCTGCAGTCGGACAAACGCTGCTGACCCAATCAGCCGGCCATCTGTAACGGCGATGTACGCTGTTCGCGCTTGATATACGAGGCCAAAGGCAACTAAGACAACAACGGCCAGCGCCGAGCCGAGCGCAATATTCCTGGCTGGCACCCCGCCAGAGCGGGATGCAAACCATATTGCGATCAGAACCACGGCTGCTGCCACGCATATGCCGAGAGGAAGCGCATAGGCGTGAATCAGGGATACGTCCAGCGTGGATCGGCACATCATCAGGAACTACTCCGCAGAGATTGACCGCATGCCATAAACGTAAATCGTCTCGACAATTGTCTCAAATGCGTCTTCGTCACGGGTGACAAGGCCCACGCTTCGCATCGCACGCAGAAACGAGCGGACCTCGTTCCATGTTACGGGCTTTGCGTGTTCATCGCAGATCATACTTGCACTGCCACGCATGAGAATGCTTCGGCATCAGATACCGCGCAACAAACGCCCATCTCTCATCGATCACATCGGTCGAACATGGGCTGCGCGCTGTGATGCCATTGCAGTGACACTGTTCATACCGAACTTCAAACACGCTCTAGAAGAGAACGCTCGCTCGATCAACGGTCGCGAGCGGGTTGGCCTTTCGCACCGCCTCCAGAAAGAGCAGGAAGTCGCGGTTGAACAGCGACAGGTTGTTGGTGAACGTCACGCACTTTCTACCCGATGCTCTGCTGAAGCACACCTGCCAGACATAGCGCGAACAGATGACGTCGGACGTTCGTGTGACTGAGGTGATCTGCGAAAGCGGAACCGCCGTGGGCACCGGCCCACGCCGCAGGTAAAAGGACGCCGCATCAAAGAAGTAGTGCTCCCGATCTTCTTTCCCATCCACCATCACCAAGGTCATGGACCTGCCGGAAATCCGGCGCGGAGCATGCAAACGCAGCCCCGATTTCACGGACGAGCGAGCAGTTGCTGCCATTCGCCGAAGGGTGAACCAGAGAATCACCAACGGAAGCGCCGCGAGCACAATGACACCCACGGTCTTCAAAACAGTTTCCAGCGTGCTGGACACACAGATCTCCAGGATGAACTTTCAAGCGATGCCCAAGTAGATCCACGCCATGCGTGGATGACTCTCCCTCAACGCCTTTTCACTTCCAGTGATCCGGCCCCAGGAACGGCAGGCTCAACACAAACACCGGAACCGCCACAGGGATCAACGCCGCCCCCAGCACCTTGCCCGCCGCCGAACCCACGCCCGGCTTGTCCTCCCGCTCCGGCAGGATCCGCTGCGCCCGTGCATTGATCGGCTGTGCCAGCTTTCCCTTCTCCGCCAGCGCCGCAGCATCCGGCAACTTCACCCGCTCGCCGTCGCCCTCGAACAGCGCGCTGTAATAGCTGCCGCCCTTCCTTGAAAGATTGCAGGCGCGGTCAAACGCCAGCGCGTAGCGGGTCCGGTCCATCGGCAGGTAGTAGCGCGCCCGCTCCTCCACGGCCTTGGCCTCACGCGAGGGGACCTCAATCCGCTCCAGCTTGAACTGCGCGGTCTGCTCCGCCGTCACCTGCTCCGGCCGCAGCAGCAGCGCATAGCTGCCATGCACCTTGGCCTTGTTGGCCGGGTCACGCCAATCCTCATGGAAGTACATCTGGGCGCAGGCCACCGCCTCGCGCAGCGGGCTGTCCATCAGCGCGCGGTACTCACGGAACGGCGCGGCATTGAAACGCATCGGCTCGTCATAGCGCGGCAGCAGGTACAGCTGGCCGTCGTCGGCCACGAACGCACTGGTGATCTCGCGGCTTGAGGCGTGCTCCTCCGGGCCACTGGCACAGCCGGACAGCAAGCCAAGGCACAGGGCGGAGAGGATGAAGAAGGACGTTCGCATGTCGTGTTCGAGGGCTTCCCTGGGAAAACGGCCCCGCCCGAAGGGACGAGGCCAGCCCGTCATGGTGCCATGCCGGGCTTGCCATGCCCAATCAGTGCGACTCCACCACACCCACGACACGGTCAAACCTGCAGTTGCGCAGATCCTCACGACTCAACCAGAACGTGGCCTGGCCACAGTCACCAAAGACCAGATCAATCGCCGGGTCACACGCCAACTGCAGCAGGCAGACCGCGTCGCCCTCGCCTTCCACGTCGGGCACGGTGCCGTGCAAGCGCGGTACGTGCCCCAGCATCTGGTGCACCCGCGTCTCGGCGCAGCGCTTGCGGCCATCAGGCAACGTGCCCAGGCTTTCATCAAACGGCAGATGTTCGTCCTGCAGGTGGCGGTACATCAGTGCAGGTATGCGCGCGGCCGCAGCCGGCGAGCCCGCCGCGTAGGCAACTGCCGCCAGCAGTCCCTTGGTGAACGCCCGGCCCATGCCCGGGTCGGTCAGCGTCATACGCTCGAAGTCGTCGCTGATCTGTCCGATAATCCACTCACGGAATGCCTCCCGCGTTGCATCATCCGGGGCTTCATCCAGACCAATGGCGGCGGCGCGCTTCACCCATGCGCGTACATCGGCGTAATCAATACCCCCGCGCTTGCCTGCACGCCGTTCATTACCGATCACCCGCGAAAGGCGGTCAATGATGATGCCTACCTGGGGAAAATCGGTCTGGTAACGCAGCCATTGCACCGGGAACGTCCACGCAGGTGACTGCGGGCGCTCCCATTCCGTGGCGGCGTCCGCGCGCGGAAACAGGCCCGTGGCCGCCACCACCGCACCCAGCCGCATTTCGTCCCGGCGCGAGGGGTAGATCTCGTAGTACGGCCGATCCTCCTCACCCGGCGGCAGCTCCAGCTCATCCGGCCAGGTATCCATGTGCCGCGCCACCAAGGGCCATTGAACATGCACGCACGGCCCGTCTTCCTCAGGCAGCAGCCATGCAGGATTGCGGTGCGCATGGTCCGAAGGGCCTTCATCCAGAATCGGCCGCATGCCGTCCGGCAGCGCACGCACGTGCTGATCGGCCGCGACCTCGGGCGCGTACAGCACTCGCACGCGTTGCTGTGGTTCGTCCGTGTCCCATATCTGCTCTTCGTCGTTCATGGCGAAGAAGAACAGCATGCCTTGCGAGGGCATATCGGGATCCACGCGTGGCAGCTCGGCGCAATCGATCTGCGCCAGGAAGTGCATCGGCGCCGCTTCGCCGTAACTCTCGCCAACCGGCCAATCCATCCCATCGGGCAATTGCGGCAGACCGCCTAGACGGCTGCGAACCCTGGGGAATGCCGCCGGCGGGTAGAAACGCTGCAGCACCAGGGCCGGGGTGCGGTGCTTGGCGAAGAAGGCCTCAAGCACGGCTTCGGCATGGTGGTCGCGCTGGTCGGCGTGGTACATTGAATCTGCCTGAGCATCCATTTCGGCGACGTCCTTTTGAGTCTGGATCGAGCACCACAGGTATATCATCACCCGGCCTGCCTGTAGCGCCCGGCGATGATCCACCCACCAGCGCACCAGATTGCTCCTTGGTTGGCGAAATGAGCCAGCCGCTGCGGGCCGTGCGTCTTGCCCAAGGGCCAGGTCAGCCACCCGGCAGGCCTTTGAAGAAGCGCCGCGACATAAGCCGCATTTCCAGCATGCCGATTACGGCATCCGTGGGTCGCCGCCCCCTTCAGCCGTGCCGACGCAGTCGGCATCGCGATTGCCGCCACGTCTGTCGCAATCACCAAACACTTTGCCCCGTTACTGGGGAACCGATGAAGAAGAAAGCCCACTCTTGAAAGGAGAGCGCGTAAATGAACGCTGATGATGTGAAGTCAATACCGATGATGGACCCGCTCGCGAACCAGCACACCGGTGGATCGAGTGCATCCAGACGCACCATCTACGTAGATCTTGATGGCGTAATGGCCGACTTCGACGCGGCATTTCCCGCCCTGTTTGGCCTGGACCACCGCGTGCTTGCCGACGATGAAATGTGGAGGCACATCAACAACCACCCATCATTCTTCCGCGACCTTCCGCCAATGCACGGCGCAGTGGAGTTCTTCCACAGCATCCACCACTTGAACCCGGTGATTCTCACGGCCTGCCCGAAATCGAACTATCCACTCGCTGCCATGCAGAAGCGGCAGTGGGTCCGCGAGCACCTGTCAGCAACCTGCCTGGTGTTGCCTGTGCTCGGCGGCAGGCACAAGCCTCGTTTCATGCACCAGCCAGGCGATGTGCTGATCGACGATTTCGAAACGAACTGTGATGCCTGGACAGCGGCCGGAGGCATAGCGATCAGGCACGCCGGCGATTGGACTGCGACGCGTCACGCGCTTTCCCAGATTGAAGATCTGTCAGGAGCAGCGCTCGCGAAGGGCTGATGCCCTCTCTGCCGACCACGTTGGCACTTCCATAGACAGGCCGAGGTGCTGGCCCCTCGGCCCCAAGGCTGGCAACGTGCTGTGCAGCCCCGCCCTACTTCAACCGCTCCACCAACCGCTGCCCCACCTCCAGCGCCGAAGCCGGGTTCTGCCCGGTAATCAGCTCGCGGTCCACGACCACATGCCTGGTCCACGGCGTGGTGTTGCTACTGAACCGCGCACCCGCCCGCTGCAACGCGGTCTGCGGGTAGAACTTCATCTCACCGCCACCCAGCAGCGGCTTGGCCTGCTCTTCTTCCTGGTTGCTGATCACCGTCATCTGGTAGCCGCTGTAGATCCACTTCGGCGTGGCCGGCATCGCACCCGCTTCCAGCTTCGCCACGAAACCCGCAGCATCCGGCAGCGTGGACAGCAGCGCGATCGGCCCGTGGCAGACCAGCGCGGTGGTCTTGTTGCGCTGGTGGAAGTCGGCCAGCAACCGGCCCAGCGCCGGGCTCTTCAGCATGTCCTGCATTGGCGCGTGGCCACCGGGTATGTAGACCGCATCGAAACGCGCGTAGCCCTGCTGCTCAACACGCGCCAGGCTGACCACCGGCGAAGCCGTCGGCGAGGTCAGCGCCAGCTTCTCCAGCAGCTCCTTGTGCAGTTTCAGCTGCGCGGCATCGTTGCCGAAGTACGCCGGCGTCACCGAGGACGCATCCACGGTCGGCGCCCGCCCCTGCGGCGTGGCGAAGGTCACCTCGTGGCCCGCGTCCAGCAGCAGCTTCACCGGCTGCATCAGCTCGTTGAGATAGAAGCCGGTGGACAGCACCTTGCCGTCCTTCAGGTCCAGGTGGTTTTCGTCGGACAGCACCACCAGCACGTTGGCGGCCTGCGCGCCGCTGGCGGCCAGGGTCAGGGCCAGCGCTGCGGCCAGCCGGGTCATCAGGTTCATGGAGAGCTCCTATCGGGGAATGGCGGCCACTTTATTCATCGCCCCAACGGCGATAAATTGGCCCCATCGCAAAACATCTGTTCGCCGGAGAGCTAAATGAGCCGCAAGTTCGACTACCTGGGCGATGTGGAGGTGTTCCTGGCGGTGGTCGAGCACGGCTCGTTCACGGCCGGCGCGGTGGCGCTGTCCACCACGCCCTCGGTGCTGAGCCGCGCGGTCACCCGTCTGGAAGCGCGGCTGGGCCGGCAGCTGCTGCAGCGGACCACCCGCCGCGTCGGCCTGACCGACGCCGGGCGGCTCTATCTGGAACAGGTGCGCACCGCCTTCGGCCTGCTGGACGACGCCGAGCGCGACGTACTGGCCCAGGACGGTGCGCTGGCCGGCCGCGTGCGCCTGAGCGTGCCCACCACCTATGGCCACTACCGGCTGCCGCCCGTGCTGGCGCGCTTTGCGCAGCAGTACCCGCAGGTGCAGGTGGAACTGAACATCACCAACCGCAACGTCGACCTGGTGGCCGAAGGCTTCGACCTGGCCATCCGCCTGGGCCAGCTGCCGGACAGCGGGCTGGTGGCGCGAAAGCTGGAAGACGCGCCGCTGCTGCTGGTCGCCGCGCCGGACTATCTGCAGCGCCGTGGCACGCCGCAGACGCTGGACGACCTGCAGCAGCACCTGTGCCTGCCGTTCGTGATGCCGCGTACTGGGCGGTTGGCGCCGTGGATCTTCCGCGACGGCGGGCGCGACGTGGACTGGCTGCCGCGTTCGTCCATCGAGACCTCCGACGATGTGCTGGGCGTGGTGTCGCTGGCCGAACAGGGCATCGGCATCTGCCAGAGCTATGCGTTCATCGTGCGCGAGCGGTTGCAGCGTGGGCAGCTGGTGGAGGTGTTGCCGCAATTGCGAGGACGGTCGCGGCCGTTCTCGGTGATCTATGCGCCGCACCGGCGGCAGTCGGCGGCGGCGCGGGCGATGATTGAGTTGCTGGTGGGGAATGCGGGTGAGGATGGCGTCGGTTGAAGCTGCAAGGTTCGCTGGAGGTGTCGGGTTTGAACCGATTTTCGGGGTGTGCGGTCTGTCGGGTGCCCACTGCCTGCCGAAGCAGACTAAGAACTGTTGCAAAGAAGACCGTCGCGCTATTCGCTTGTGGCGTGGGCGATTACGCCACTTTTATTCGCCATCAGCAGAGCAGCGGCACGAATGCGTCTGCTGGCGTCGCGTGCTGCACGAATGGTGCGTGCAACAATAGCCCTCTGCTCTCGGATTCCGCGTTTCCTTCGCGAATTTCTATTGGCATTCGAGGCGGCTGCGTAAACACCATGGCGCGCCACCGACAACGGGTGGCTCCGGGTCTGCAAACCCGCGACGATTGTTGTGCCTGTTGTTTACGCTTGCCCGTCGGCACCGTCCTTAACCGGTGCCGGCGGGCAATCCGTCGGCCTATCTGGCGGGCGGTGCGTGGGGGTCTTCGGGCCCACCGGTCATGGCACTACTTCGTCCCGGTTTGCAGCCACGCATCGCCCGCCACCCCGCAACGCGGTGGCGCTGTTAAGCACAGCCACGGAAGCCGACGCCATGAACGAATCCGACACCTTCTCCTCGTACACCGTTGTTGAGCCCATCAACGACGACACTCCCCTGCCCGATCTGAACTCCCTGCTCGGCATCCTCAAGCGCATGCGTGGTTGCGAGGGTGCAGATGGGCATCCTTGGCCGGAAACCGATGTATCACCCGGCCGCCGCGTGAGTCTGGCCAGGAGCGAGCGCGCGATGGTGGGAGCGCTGACGGTGCTGGAGGTGCTGCATGCCGCGGACCGCTGCCGGGTGGCGGCTGACCCGGAGCGGCATTTGGATGAGGGGGTGGTGGATGGGTTGTTTTTGGCTTGCCGGGGGTTGCTTGAGTGGGCTTGTCGGGAGGTTCGGCCGGAGTGATACTCTTGACAATAGCCGCGGGACCAAGATGGCTTTGTACAGCTTCGTTAGGCCCTGCGCTCCTGGCGTTCATCCATGCCGGCCGCCGGGGAACATCACTCGTTTAAACCGCGCTTCGTTCTCCTCCATCAATACGCCATGGCTCGAACGAGACCGCTGACCTCAACCACGGCGCTTGTTGATGGCTTTCACCCAGCTGTCGAGCGCGTCGATGTCGGCCTTCAATTCGTCCGGTCCTGGGACCGGGGCACGAGCAGCAGCAGCCTGATCGTGACCACGCAGCCATCGGGAGCATTTGCTCATGGCGGCATCAACCTGCCGGCAGTCTTCTTCGGTGACATCCGCAAGCTTTGCGATCTGCTGTGTTTGGACGCCGGGCCGATACCGCTCAACGATCTTGCACAAGAGCACTTCTTCAAGAGCGCGCTCCCACGCTTCACGCAAGAGGCCATAGATGTTTTTGGCCTCTTTCTCGTAAGCATCCTGATGCCCGTCACGGGACAGCTTGGCAGCGGCTTGATGCTCGCTATTGAGGTATCCAATCTTCTTCCTGATGGGCATCGCAACCCACGGCAGTTCCTCGGTGCAGACCCCCGCGCCCGCCGAAAGCTGTCTAATATGTTGGTCAAGTTGCTCGACCTGCTGTTCCTCCGCAAACTGCTTTAGCCAGAGAAGAAAGACGACATCATGCGTGAAGACGATGACTTGCCTTGTCTTGGCGGCTTCGACGAGACGGAGGGCGACGCCTTCGCGCCAGCGGTAGTCGAGCGAGGACACGGGATCGTCGAAGACGATTCCCGATGGATCGTCAGCAGTGCTCAGTTCGGCGAAAAACGCAGCAATGGATAGGCAACGCTGCTCGCCTTCGCTAACGACCTTCGGAAGTTGAACGCCCGGCGCGCGCGTTAGCGCTAGCTTGTGATAAAGAACACCCTCCGCACCGCCGGCTTCCTGCAACTCGACTTCGATGTGCCGGAACGCGAGGCCCCGCAACTCCTCCTGGAAGGTGTCCTTGAGCTTCTGCGTGACGACAGAACGCGTCACTTCACTACTCTTCCTTGTGATGGCCTGCGTGGCGGTATCGCTCTTGGACTGTTCATAGGCAGCAAGCCGCTTCTTACGGTCGATCTCCTGCAACACGGTATTCTCATGCTTGGCGAGTAGGACCCGCGCGCGCAGCTCTGCCGCCTCGGCATTGAGTTGCCTTCGCTTCTCTGCGGTAGCGTCTCCGCTCAACGCCTTCACGCGCTCGTCAAGCTGCGCCGAGAGTGTCGTGATGTCAGGGAGGACGGATGCGACTGCCGGATTGTCCTGCGGAAACTCGGAATCTGTCTCCAATGCCGCCATCACCGCTTGGCGACGCGCGTCAGCGGCGGCAAGCGCCGCGTCGATTCGGCCAGCGAGGGCTTCATTCTCTATGCTGAGGTCATTGATGGTGTCTTGGACAGCTTCGGGGCGCACGACGAGCGCGGCAATAGCCTTTCGCTGCCGATCATGTAGTTCGCGCGCGTCGCGCAGTTCGCGCTCCGTCGTGGAGGCGATGAAGGCGGCGAATTGCCCCAGCCTATGACTGGCATCGTGGTCTAGGCCCTGCTGGCACAGGACACACTGCGCGGCCTCACCAACAACCGGGAACGGTTGACCGGGATATGCCGCTTCCTGCGAGAAGATGCTTGCCACTTGCCAAAGGCCCTTCCAAGCATCGGAGCCGGTGCCCGGCAGAAGCCCGACAGGAAACGTCGCTGTACGCAGGCGATCAGCCTCTTCCTTCTTACGTCGCCACTCCGCCCGCGCGTCGAAGATGGCGGACACGGACTCGTTAGAAAGCGCGGCGTCGACATGCTGGACGTGCTGGCAGAGGGCTTGGACGCGCGCCCCACGCAGCTTGAGCTGCTGGAGCAATTTTGCAGGGTCAGCCGCCTGCAAATCGAGAATGGACTTCTCCAGCAACGCGAGTTTGGCGGCCTCGTCGTCCGTCAGTGTTGCGAGAGTCTTGACGTGCTCCGTCTCTGTGAGAACGCTCAAGCTGTTGAGGAGCCTCGCTACGGCGGTGCCCTGCGGCACCAATGGCAGCAGGTCGGATATGGCGCTCTCGCCAAGCGCCCGTTGCTCTGCTTCGAGTCGTGTGCGAACGGCTTTGGCCGCTTGAACCAGCTTGTCGAAGAGGTCCAGGCCGAAGGGCCGGAAGGCAACATCTGTCTTTTCCTTGAGATAGACCGATGCGCTCTGCGTGTCGAAGACGCTCACGCGCGCAATGAAGTTGTCGTCTGCCTGACCGGCCCATTCCCTCGCCTCCGGATCGCCTTGAACACGGTACTTTATGGCGACGACTTGACGGGGCGGCGCCGCGCCCGCCGCGACGTTGCCAAGAATCTGCTCCCTCCCGCGCGCCCGGCAAGCTGTCTTGAGAATACGGGTGTAACCGGTCTTGCCCGCCCCGTTGTCGCCATAGACGACGGTAAGACGAGGGCCGAACTTTAGGGTCTGGTCTTGTGCGAGGGCATTGACGCCCTCGTGGTGAAAGATGGATTCAAGGGCTACAGCGCCTTGCGCTGCATTCCTGTTTGGGAGGTACGCTGCATCCAGCGGTACGCCGCCTTGCGCCTCGACTAACCCATGAGCGGCCTTGCAAATTTCTGTCAGGGCGGCAATGTCGTCCTCGGTAAGCTCTCCCATCTCGACAAGCCGCCGCAGGGCGTCCCGCTGCCATGCAGGGCGATCCCGCGACCAATTCAGGATGTCATCAAGCACGGTCATGGCTGGGCCTCGTCATCAAGATTCGTTCGTCAAGAACCATCGTGTCGTCCACTGCTGCATCCCTATCCTCTCCGACGGCAGCAAGAGGCTAGTAGATAGCTCCGCTGCTCATGCGCTCCCGCCCTCCGCCGCCTTCACTAGCTTCGCGGCCTTAGGGTCGTAGACGTAGCCGGTGATGCTGCCATCCTTGATACGTGCAACGGCCTCGTCGATCACGAACAGCGGAACGAGAAACCATTCCTCAGGCTGCACAGGATGACCGAAGCGGTCGTTGATCGTGATGTTCAACCGCGCGGGCGCGAACAGTCTGTGGAACAGGTTCTCCATCCGGGTGCGGTTGACGCCCGCGAGCTTGTAGGTTGCCACCACTTCGACCTTCGCCAGCAGGTAGGTGGAGTCGTGTTCGGCGTTGGCGATGCGCGTCTCCACCCTGCCTCCGGTCACGCCGACCTTGTGGATGATCTCGCGGTGCTGCGCGACATAGGGATGATCGGAGAGGGAGCGCAGGACGTAGATCGTGCCGCTTTCGACATCATCGGCTTCAAGCTCTCCGCCGAAGGAGAGTTGCCCGCTCTCGGGCGAGGCCAGCCGCCGCGCGGCGGGGTCGTTGTAGAACGCTCGCTGGAGCGAGCGCAGCAGCAGATTGCTCTCGGTGCCGTTGGAGAAGATGAGGCGCAGGCGGCGGTCCACTTCCCCGGCGGTGGTCTTCAATGGCTCGCCGACCTCGGCAACGTAGAGCGTGATGCCATCGAGAACGAAAAAGTCCCCGGCCTCAATCGCGCGGCGGCCCGCTTCGATGGGCTGGGACTGGCGCATACCGGCTTTGACCTCCGCTTGCACGCGCTCGAACAAGGGTCGAAAGGTCTCGAAGTCCTCGCAGGGCTTGCGATCCGCGATCTCCTCGGCTGCGCGCTTGTCGGCGCTGGTGCGGACATGGCGTAGGACCGTGATGTCGTCCGCCTCGGCTACGCCCGCCAACTCGGCAGCCAGGTCGTCGATATCGATGGCCTCATCTCCCGGAACAGCAGTGGCTGGCGCAGCGGCAAGCAAGCCCTGATAGTCCAGCGGCTCAAGCAGGGCGCGGCAGTCCGGGAGCGTACGCAAGCGGTCCAGGCGCACGGCGTAGAGGCGCTCGAATATGTCGCGATCCTCACCATGCTGCGGCGCACGCCCGTGCTTTTCGGTGAAGCGTTGGATTTTCTCGAAGCCCGCGATGACGCGCTCCTCACTGGCTGGCCGTCCGCCCTTCGCCTCGGGCGGTGCGAACTCGGCAAGCTCCGCAGCGAGTTCGTCAAGATCGGAGTTACTCATAGCGCCCCTCCGCCTTGAATCGCATAAAGGCGGCCGCGCCTTCGGCCATGCGTCGCTCCCAGGCATCCTGGGAATCGAGTGCAGGAATGCGTCCGCGCCCCTTCTTAAATTGAACGGCGCGAACAGCCATCTCCTTCGCCTCGTCCGGCGTCAGGCTCGTGCGCTTGGCCGAGATGGCCGCCGCAACCTGCTTCAAGCTGTCCTCGCTCATAGTCTTGGCGAGGCTGGCGTAGGCTTCGCCGAAGGGGTTGATGCGGTCGATGACGTCGATGTCCAGCTCGCGCACGTCCATCGCGAAGCGGCGCACGCCGTCGATCAGGGCGGTGTTGGGTGACCCGTCGCTCTCACCTTCGGTGACTAGCCGCTTGGCCTGCTGCGTGAGGTTGAGGGCAGCAATGGCGTGCTGACGCACGGCCTCCTGATCTTCGGCGTCAAGCTCGGGATACTTGTACTTGATGATCTTGCCCATGCGAACCTGCGTCAGTTCCTCGGGTACCAGCTCCTCATCGAACAGGCCGCGCTCGATGGTGGGCTTGTCTTGCACGAAGGCCGCAATGACTTCGTTCAGGTCTTCCTGACAGATTCGCGCCGCCTCCTTGCTCTTGGGCTCGGCGAGGCCCTTGATCTCGATCTGGTAAGCCCCTGTCTGCTCATTGACACCGACATTGCAACGGTCTGCGTCGTAGCCACCCTCGCCGTAGTTAAATCCCGGCGTCGGGCCGCTATCGGGATTCTTGGGCTTGAACTCGAAGCGCGGAGCTAGAACCTGCTCCATCAGCAGGCTTGCCGCGATGGCCTTCAACGTATCGTTGACGGCCTCGGTGACAGCTTCCTCGGCTGCATCCGGCTCGGCGATCAGGTTGGTGAACCTCGCGCGGGTCTTGCCGGGCGCGTCGCGGGTAGCTCGGCCGATGATCTGCACAATTTCGGTCAGGCTGGCACGGTAACCCACGGTCAGGGCGTGTTCGCACCAAATCCAGTCGAAGCCTTCCTTCGCCATGCCCAGCGCGATGATGATGTCCACATGGTCCCGGTTGTTCTTCTGCGCCGGGTCTTTGAGCGCGGCGGACACGCGGTCGCGTTTGGCGGCATCGTCATCCACGAGATCAGCGATCCGCAGCACGCGGCCATCGGAGCGCTTGACACGCTGGAAGCCAGTCGCAGGGTCGATGCCTTGCCACTCCCCCAACGCCTCGATGATGTGCTCCACCTCGCGCATCTTGTCCTTCGTGCTTTCACGCGAATTGACGTTGGGGATGTGGATGATGGTCTTCTCGGCGGGATCGAGAACGTTGAGGATGTCATCGACGTAAGGCCCGCTGTAGAAGAAGTAGCCGATGTCGAGCTGCTTGAGGTACTCGTAGCCGTTGAGCTGCTCGTAGTAGGTGTAGGTGACGGTATCGAACTTCGACTCATCCTGCGGTGCGAGCACGGCCTCCGCGTCGCCCCGGAAGTAGGAGCCGGTCATGGCAACGATGTGCGTCTTGCCCCGCGCGAAGAACTGCCCCAGGTGTAAGCCGAGCTTGTTGTCCGGGTTGGCCGAAACATGGTGGAACTCATCGACGGCGATCAATCTGTCGTCGAACGCTTCGACGCCACAGGCATCGACGGCAAAGCGGAAGGTCGCGTGGGTGCAGACCAGCACCTTGTCTTCGCCTTCGAGGAATGCGCCCAGCGACTTGACCTTGCCGCCGTTGTCGTTGCCTGGCGCATTGCACAGGTTCCACTTGGGTTCGACGTGCCAGTCGGACCAGAAGCCGTACTTAGACAGCGGCTCGTCGTTGAAACTGGCACCGATGGACTTCTCCGGCACAACGATGATGGCCTGCTTCAAACCTTGGTTATTGAGCTTGTCGAGTGCCACGAACATCAGCGCACGGCTCTTGCCCGATGCGGGCGGCGACTTGATGAGCAGGTATTGCTCGCCCCGCTTCTCGTAGGCCCTCTCCTGCATGGGCCGCATCCCAAGCGCATTGGCTTTGGTCGATGCGCCGTTTCGGGCGTAGGTGACGGAAACGGACGGTACGGACTTGATCTTGTCGCTCATGCGTTGGCTCCCGCTTTGCGCTTCTTGCCCTGGGCCGGTGCAGCCGAAGCGGTCATCTTGGTATAGAGGTCAAACAGCTTTTCCAGCCGCTCGGTGTCGTTCTTGAAGCGCCGACCGATGTAGATGCGCTCCAGTACTTCGTCGTTGCGATCATGGGCGGCACGCAGGTCAACGGGCATGTTCTCGGGGTCGTACAGGTCCGCGATGCTCGCCGGGAAGTGATGCTCCCGCGCCAGCAGGATGTCTTCGGCGCAGCGTGTCAGATCGGTCTTCATCTTTTCGGTCAGCGTGGGGACCGGGAAGGTGTTCCAGCCAAGGGTGTTGGAGTAGCGGTAGCGCGTCTCCAGCTTGCCGCAGACGGTGGCGACCCAGACCAGGTGCAGGCGGCTGGCGATGACGGCGAGGTTCCAGAGAGGAGCGTCGTAGAGGGCGAATGCTTGATCTTGGATGATGGCGTCAGAGTCAAGCAATCCGACCGGCAAGCAGGGACGGTTCTCCGAGCTGACACGGGGAACCACAAGAATGTGATTCTTGGCGGTCTGCTGGTCGCGAAAGCGATAGGGAGTCTCGGCCAGCTTCTGGGCCGCCTTGTCTTGTTTCTTAGCGCGCCTGGCGCTCGCTACGGCGCTCATGCGCTCAGATATCAGCGGAATGGCCCCCGCTTCGTCAGCCTCATCGTCGTCAATCCACAGACAGGCACGTGGCACAGCGGAGATGAACTCTTGCGAGCCGTAGAGCGGGCGGATGAAGCGTGCTGTGCGCGGATCGGCCGACCGCATCTGCTGCGCTTCGGACGTCGAAAAGATCAGTGATGCGCCGTAGTACGGGTGATTGCCGAACTGCATCATTGCGAGGCTGTCGGCCGGACGGCTGGCCCCCTCCACAATGACGTTAGGACCGGCGATCAAGTAGGCGTTGATGTGCTCCGCCTCACGAAGCGTCGTCGCACCATCATCCCCAGCGGAAAAGAGGCGTCGCAACTTTCCTGCATGGTTGGAAATCCCGACGATAACAACTGTGACCCCGGCGTTGTGAGTAGCAAGGTTCGACCACTTAAAGCTCGTGTACGCGAAGCCGATCTCGTGTCCCGTCTTGAAAATCTCCGGCCGCAGAATCGGTACTTGCTGCCCTTGGCAGACCGAGTTGGTAGCGACAAGAGCGGTCACGGAATTTGTTTGGCTGCCGTAGTCAGCGGCTTTTAGGAACCAGCCAGCAACGTAGTCGAGCGACTTCCAATTCTTCATGCGACCAGCGAAGATTGCACCAAGGTCCGCTTTGTGCTCATCCGTCTGCCACTTTGAACCGAGGTACGGCGGGTTACCGCAAATGTATGTCTCGCCGCCTTCGTTCTCGAAGTCGATCTCAGCTTGATCGAGCGGAGTACCGAACAAGTCATCGGCTTGGACCTTCACACCGGTGCCGGTCGGCGGGCAAATGCTCAACCAGTCGAGCCGCAGCGCGTTGCCGCAGGTGATCCAGTTTTCATTGCGCAGGGGCAGAAACTCGGCCAGGGCCAGCTTCTGCCCCCGGTACAGCACGTCGCACTGATACTCGGCGATGACCAGCGCAAGGCGGGCAATCTCCGCCGGGAAGTCGCGTAGCTCGATCCCCCGAAAGTTGGTAACCGGGATTTCTGATGCCCGATCCGGCTCGCCGCGCCGCCGGTTGATCTCGGCCTCGATGGCGCGCATTTCCTTATAAGCGATGACCAGAAAATTGCCCGAACCGCAGGCCGGGTCGAAGACCCTGATCTTGGCGATGCGCTTGCGCAGGTTGAGCAACATGCGGGCGTTATCGCCCGCTTCGTCCAACTTCTCCCGCAGGTCGTCGAGGAACAGCGGATTCAGCACCTTCAGGATGTTGGGGACACTGGTGTAGTGCATCCCCAACTCGCCGCGCTCCTCGTCCTCGGCAACGGCCTGGATCATCGAACCGAAGATGTCAGGGTTGATCTTGGTCCAGTCCAACCCGCCGACATGCAGCAGGTAGGACCGGGCGATCTTGCTGAATTGCGGCACTTCGTCGCCGCCAGAGAACAACTGCCCGTTGACGTAGGGGAAGTCTTCGGCCCATCGGGAAATCTTTGCGGCAGCCCGGTCCTCGCGCTTGGTGTTCATGGCGCGGAACAGCGTGGCGATGACCTCGTGCGTGTTGGACGAGTCCTTAGCGCTCATCTGCGCGACGGTTTCTGTGAACCGGCCCTTGCCGACGAAGATGTCGGTGTCCTCGGCGAAGAAGCAGAAGATCAGCCGCGCCATGAGCTTGTTCATGTCGTGGCGGCGCTCCGCGGTGCCCCATTCTGGGTTGTCTTTCAGCAGTTCGACGTACAGGCGGTTCAGGCGGCTGGTGGCCCGAATGTCGAAGGCGTTTTCGCTGATCTGGCGGACAGTGCTGATGCCCGCCAGCGGCAGGAAGAAGCCGAAGTGGTCCGGGAAGTCCTTGAAGGCGCAGGCGACGGTCTCGCCGCTGGTCAGGTCTTCGGCCTCGAAGTCCGTGCCGTCGGTGGCGAGGATGAACTTCGCCTTGGCCTTGGCCGTCGCGGGACTGGCCTTAAGGGCAGCCAATGTCTGCGTCACCCGCCCAGCGTCACAGGCCAGAATATGGATGTTGCTGGTCTGGAGAACACCGCCGAGGTCGGACTTATTCGACGCCCCCGCGCGCAAGCGCTTGATGGTCGTTGCCTTGTTGCCAAAGGCTTCAAGGAATAAATAGGGGAACTCTGCGGGGTCGAAGGGCCGCTCCGCGAGATCTGTGACGGCTAGTTCGATTTCTACTGCGTTCATGGGCGTACAGCCTCCCCTCTCGGCTTGGCCGCCAGGTTGCTGTCATTCTTTGGGGCGCTCATGTCTTGTCCTGCGTCTTCTGGGCTGTTGGCGACTTCTCATGACATAGAAGCATCCAATCCCATTCATCATGACATGAAAAAACGGCTTAGCGATGCGAATTGTTAGCCGGCGGCGCGCCGCGCGAAATTGTAAAAAAAGCCCGCAGTGGCGCGGGCTTAGGTGCACCTTCGCGCTGCGGGTAAACAGTCAGCGCCAATGTTGTATTACTCCCACTCAATAGTAGCCGGCGGCTTCCCCGAGATGTCATAAACCACCCTCGACACCCCCCGCAACTCATTGATGATCCGGTTGCTCACCGTCCCCAGGAACTCATACGGCAGATGCGCCCAGTGCGCCGTCATGAAGTCAATCGTCTCCACGGCCCGCAGCGCAATCACCCACTCATAAGCGCGCGCGTCGCCCACCACGCCAACCGACTTCACCGGCAGGAACACGGCAAACGCCTGGCTGGTCTTGTCGTACAGATCGGCCTTGCGCAGCTCATCAATGAAGATGGCATCGGCCTTGGCCAGCAGCTCGGCGTATTCGCGCTTCACTTCACCCAGGATACGTACGCCCAGGCCCGGGCCCGGGAACGGATGGCGGTAGACCATGGTGCGCGGCAGGCCCAGCTCCACGCCCAGGCGGCGCACTTCGTCCTTGAACAGCTCGCGCAGCGGCTCCACCAGGCCCAGCTTCATGTGCTCCGGCAGGCCGCCCACGTTGTGGTGGCTCTTGATCACATGCGCCTTGCCGGTCTTGCTGCCGGCCGACTCGATCACGTCCGGGTAGATGGTGCCCTGTGCCAGCCACTTGGCGTTCTTCAGCTTGCTCGACTCTTCGTCGAAGATCTCAACGAACAGGTTGCCGATGATCTTGCGCTTGGCTTCCGGGTCGCTTACGCCTTCCAGCGCAGCGAAGTAACGGTCGGCGGCATTCACGCGCACCACCTTCACGCCCATGTGCTCGGCGAACATCGCCATCACCTGGTCGCCTTCCTGCCAGCGTAGCAGGCCGGTATCCACGAACACGCAGGTCAGCTTCTCGCCGATGGCCTTGTGCAGCAGCGCAGCCACCACGGACGAATCGACGCCGCCGGACAGGCCCAGGATCACTTCGTCATCGCCTACCTGTTCGCGCACGCGGGCGATCTGGTCGTCGATGATGTTGGCGGCGGTCCACAGGGTCTGGCAGCCGCACACATCCACCACGAAGCGGCGCAGCAGCGCCTGGCCTTGCAGGGTGTGGGTCACTTCCGGGTGGAACTGCACGCCGTACCAGCGCTTTTCTTCGTTGGCCATGGCGGCCACCGGAATGCGGTCGGTGGTGGCGGTGATGGTGAAGCCCGGCGGTGCAACGGAGACGTGGTCGCCATGGCTCATCCAGACATTCAACTTCGGCTCGCCGCCGTGGTCGCTCAGGCCCTTGAACAGTGCATCCGGGTTGATCACGTTCACTTCGGCGTGGCCGAATTCGCGCTGATCCGCCGCTTCGGTGGCACCGCCCAGCTGCGCAGCCAGGGTCTGCATGCCGTAGCAGATACCGAAGATCGGCAGGCCGCTGTCGAACACTTCCTGCGGCGCGGCCGGCGCACCCGGCAGCGTGGTCGATTCCGGGCCACCGGACAGGATGATGCCCTTGGCGCCGAACGCGGCGATCTCGGCCGGGTTATGGTCCCACGCCCAGATTTCGCAGTAGACGCCCAGCTCGCGGATGCGGCGGGCAATCAGCTGCGTGTACTGCGCGCCGAAATCGAGGATGAGGATCTTGTCGTTATGGATGTTGGTCATGGCGCCCCGGCAATGCAGTAGGGAAAACGAAATCAGATTTACGGCGGCAGATGGAGAAAGAGGAACGGGAAGTGCTTCCCCGTTCCTCTTTGCTCGGCCCGCGTCAGGCGCGGTAGTTCGGCGGCTCTTTGGTGATCGTCACGTCGTGGACGTGGCTCTCACGCTGGCCGGCGCCGCTGATCTTCACGAACTTGGGCTTGCTGCGCATCTCGTCGATGGTGGCGCAGCCCACGTAGCCCATGGTGGCGCGCAGGCCGCCCATCAGCTGGTGGATGATGCCGCCCACCGGGCCGCGGTACGGCACGCGGCCTTCGATGCCTTCGGGCACCAGCTTGTCGGCGGTGGCGGCGTCCTGGAAGTAGCGGTCCTTCGACCCCTTCTCCATGGCAGCCAGCGAACCCATGCCGCGGTAGCTCTTGTACGAACGGCCCTGGTACAGCTCGGTCTCGCCCGGCGATTCCTCGGTACCGGCCAGCAGGCCGCCGACCATGATGGTCGAGGCACCGGCGGCCAGCGCCTTGCCGATGTCGCCCGAGTAGCGGATGCCACCGTCGGCGATCAGCGGGATGCGGTCCTGCAGCGCTTCGGCCACCAGGTCGATGGCGGTCACCTGCGGCACGCCGACGCCGGCGACGACGCGGGTGGTGCAGATCGAGCCCGGGCCGATGCCGACCTTCACTGCGTCCGCGCCGCTGTCCAGCAGCGCCAGTGCGGCTTCGCCGGTGCAGATGTTGCCACCGATGACCTGCACGTTCGGGAAGTTCTTCTTGACCCAGCTGACGCGGTCCAGCACACCCTGCGAGTGGCCGTGTGCGGTATCGACCACGATCACGTCCACGCCGGCGGCGACCAGCGCTTCCACGCGGCGATCGGTATCGCCACCTACGCCGACGGCCGCGCCGACCAGCAGGCGGGTCGACAGATCCTTGGCGGCGTTCGGGAAGTCGGTGTTCTTCTGGATGTCCTTGACGGTGATCAGGCCACGCAGTTCGAACGAATCATTGACCACCAGCACCTTTTCGATGCGGTTGCGGTGCAGCAGCTGCAGCACTTCGTCAGACGCGGCGCCTTCCTTGACCGTGATCAGGCGATCCTTCTTGGTCATGATGTGGCGGACCGGATCGTCCAGCTCGGTCTCGAAGCGCATGTCGCGGTGGGTCACGATGCCGGCCAGCTGGCCGTCGCTGCCCACCACCGGCACGCCGGAGATGTTGTGCGCCTGGGTCAGGGCCAGCACGTCGCGGATGGTGGTTTCCGGGCCGACGGTGATCGGGTCGCGGATGACACCGGCCTCGAACTTCTTGACCTTGGCCACTTCCGCGGCCTGCTGTTCCAGGCTGAGATTCTTGTGGATGATGCCCATGCCGCCGAGCTGGGCCATGGCGATGGCCAGGCGGGCTTCGGTGACGGTATCCATGGCTGCGGACAGGATCGGAAGCTTCAGCTTCAGGTCTCGGGTCAACCGCGTTTCGAGGTTGACGTCCTTGGGCAGGATGGTCGAGTGGGCGGGGACGAGCGAGACGTCGTCGTAAGTGAGTGCTTCAGCCTGGATGCGCAGCATCGGCATACCCGAGATGTGGGGAAGCGCGACATTTTACCCTGTTTTCGCGTCGCGTGGCAGGGGGTAGATGCGACGCAGTGTCGCGCCGGCGGTGATTGGTTCAGGGGCCCGCCTACCACTTTGGTGGGTGCGGACCGTTGGTCCGCACTACCCTTCAGACACCTGTGCCCCAGCATTGCGCCGACCAACGGTCGGCACCCACCTTAAGAGGATCACTCGGGCCAGCACTGGAGCGCCTGTGGTAGGTGCCAACTTTGGTTGGCACCTACCAGGAGCGAGTCATCGGCCTGCCTTTGGTGGGTGCGGACCGTTGGTCCGCACTGCCCTTCAGACACCTGTGCCCCAGCATTGCGCCGACCAACGGTCGGCACCCACCTTAAGAGGATCACTCGGGCCAGCCCTGGAGCGCCTGTGGTAGGTGCCAACTTTGGTTGGCACCTACCAGGAGCGAGTCATCGGCCTGCCTTTGGTGGGTGCGGACCGTTGGTCCGCACTGCCCTTCAGACACCTGTGCCCCAGCATTGCGC
>NZ_JBAWUK010000045.1:24881-36567 GCF_037079935.1 Stenotrophomonas maltophilia group sp. Smal12
CGACCAACGGTCGGCACCCACCTTAAGAGGATCACTCGGGCCAGCCCTGGAGCGCCTTTGGTGGGTGCGGACCGTTGGTCCGCACTGCCTTCATATACCTGTGCACCGGCATTGTGCCGACCAACGGTCGGCACCCACCTTGAGAGGATCACCCGAGCCAGCCCTGAAGCGCCTTTGGTGGGTGCGGACCGTTGGTCCGCACTTTCCCTCAGACACCTGAGAACAGCCCCAGGTGAGGTCAGCTCAGCGCTTCCGCCGCTTCCAGGGTGTTCTGCATCAACGTGGCCACGGTCATCGGGCCCACACCACCCGGCACCGGGGTGATCCAGCTGGCCCGCTGGGCCGCCGCCTCAAACCCGACGTCGCCCACCAGGCGGCCGTCATCCAACCGGTTGATACCGACGTCGATCACCACCGCGCCCGGCTTCACCCACTCGCCCGGCACGATGCCCGGGCGGCCCACCGCCACCACCAGGATGTCGGCGTTGCGCACGGCCTGTTCCAGCACGTCCTTGGGGGTGAACTTGTGGCAGCTGGTCACGGTGCAGCCGGCAATCAGCAACTCCAGGCCCATCGGGCGGCCGACGTGGTTGCTGACGCCCACGATGGTGGCGTTGCGGCCACGCACCGGCTGGTCGGTGTGGCCCAGCAGCGTGGTGATGCCGCGCGGGGTGCACGGGCGCAGGCCGAACTCGCGCAGGGCCAGGTGGCCGACGTTTTCCGGGTGGAAGCCGTCCACGTCCTTGCGCGGGTCGATGCGCTGGATCAGCCGGCGCGCGTCGGGGATGCCCGGCAGCGGCAGCTGGATCAGGATGCCGTTGATCTTCGGATCGGCGTTGAGCTGGTCGATCAGGTCGAGCAGCTCGGCCTCGGTGGTACCGGCCGGCAGATCGTAGTCATGTGCTTCGATGCCGACCTTCTCGGCGGCACGGCGCTTGTTGCGCACGTACACGGTCGAGGCCGGATCGCCCCCCACCAGCACCACGGCCAGGCCCGGGCGGCTGCCGCCGGCGGCCACGCGGGCGTCGACGCGCACCTTCAGGCTGTCGAGCAGGTCCTCGGCGATGCGGCGGCCATCAAGGATGCGGGCAGGATGCTGGGGGGCGGAATCGGTCATCGGGAGCAGGCGTGGGGCGGCGGGGACGCTATTGTCCCTGATTCAGGCCCCCTCGCCCACCGCCACGGCTCCGATCCGCCCGCCCTTGTAGAGCCGAGCCTACGCTCGGCTCACGCGCGCAGCGCGGCGTTATCGCAACCCGACCGAAGAGCAGCCGAGCATGGGCTCGGCTCTACTCTTCCTCTTCCGGCACGTCCTGCGGGTTCAACGTCTTGCTTGCCCGCTTCGGCGCGGTGAACGGCGTCGGCGTCGGCACGCCCTGGCCGGAATTGCCGAACACCATCTTGGCGCCGGCATTCAGACCACCACCGGCAATCTCCAGCTCGAAGCGCTCGGCGTCGCGGCGACGGATCTGCTCGGCAATTTCGATCGCATCGTCCTCGTCCGCACCCAGTTCCACCAGCGCGGCCTGGCCGAACAGCACCGCCGACTCGAACGTCTCGCGGATCTGGAAATCGACACCGGCATGGATCAGCCGCAGCGAATGCTCGCGGTCGAACGAGCGCACCATCAGCTTTGCCTGCGGGAACTCGTGCGACACCAGCTCAACAATGCGGTCAGCCGCCTCGGCCTTGTCCACGCACACCGCAATCGCACGTGCGGTGGCCGCGCCCGAGGCATGCAGCACGTCCAGTCGCGTACCGTCGCCGTAGTAGATCTTGAAACCGAAGCGCGCCGCGCTCTGGATCATCTCCACATCGTTGTCGATGATGGTCACGTCCACGTCGCGCGCCAGCAGCGACTGGCTGGCGACCTGGCCGAAGCGGCCGAAGCCGATCAGCAGCACGCTGCCGGACAGGCCATCGGCCTCGTCCACGCCGTCCATGTTCACCGTCGGCTTCGGCGCGATGCGCTTGTAGACCAGCACCACCAGCGGGGTCAGCGCCATCGACAGCACTACCACGGCGGTGAAGTTGGCATTGATCTCCAGGTTGATCACGCCGGCCGAGGCGGCGGCGGAGAACAGCACGAAGGCGAACTCGCCGCCCTGCGCCATCAGCACGCCGCGGTCCAGCGCCTGCGCGTGGTCGCTGCCCATGACGCGCGCGACCACGTAGATGCACAGCGCCTTGGCCGCCATCAACGCCAGCACCAGGCCGAGGATCAGCTGCCAGTTGCCGGCCACCACGCCCAGGTCCAGCGCCATGCCGACGCTGAGGAAGAACAGGCCTAGCAGGATGCCGCGGAACGGTTCGATGTCCGCTTCGATCTGGTGGCGGAAGGTGGATTCGCTCAGCAGCACGCCGGCCAGGAACGCGCCCATCGCCATCGACAGGCCGGACAGCTGCATCAACAGCGCGGCGCCCAGCACCACCAGCAGCGCGGCGGCGGTCATCACCTCGCGCGCCTTCGACTCGGCCAACACGCGGAACAGCGGATTGAGCAGGAAGCGGCCGACCAGCACCAGGCCGACAATGGCGCCCACGCCGATCGCCACCGACAGCCAACGCGAACCATCGCCGCCGGCACTGCCCGCGCCCGGCGCCATCCAGGCCACCAGCGCCAGCAACGGCACGATCAGCAGGTCTTCGAACAGCAGGATCGAAACGATCTTCTGCCCCGACGGCAGCGCGATGTCACCGCGCTCGGCCAGCAGCTGCATCACCACCGCAGTGGAAGTGAGCACGAAGCCGGTGGCGCCGATGAAGGCCACCTGCCACGGCAGCCCGAACAGCTTGGCGATGCTGGTCAGCACCAGCGCACAGGTGACGATCTGCAGCGTGCCCAGCCCGAAGATCTCCTTGCGCAGGCCCCTCAGGTGCGAGGGCCGCATTTCCAGACCGATCACGAACAGGAACATCACCACGCCGAGCTCGGCGGTATGCAGGATCGCCTGCGGGTCGGAGAACCAGCCCAGCCCGAACGGTCCGATCGCCAGGCCAGCGGCGAAGTAGCCCAGCACCGAGCCCAGGCCGGCCCGGCGGAACAAAGGCACCATCACCACCGCCGCGCCCAGCAGGGCGACGACCTTGACCAGCTCGCTGGTCGCTGCTTCTACCGCCATGCGGTGTGTTCCCCGAGATCCAGAATCGGGTTCAACAATAGAGCAATGCCGATGACGGCAATAGCACGCATGTTGCGCCGGATTGTCTTGGCGATGGAACGATGCAGGGAGCGATCCCCAGCATCATCCCGAAACCCGATACATCCATCCACGCATGGCGTGGATCTACTAATGCGTCGGTAGATCCACGCCATGCGTGGATGATGCCCCGGCCGGGTTCAACCACCCCGGCAGAACGCGGCGTAATCGATATACCCCGGGAACGGCACGCCCGGCGCACACACCGGGCAATGCGGGTCCGGCCGGATGCCGGTCTCGCGGAAGCGCATGCCCAGCGCATCGAAGCGCAGCAGGCGACCGACCAGCGGCTCACCGATGCCCAGCAGCAGCTTCAGCACCTCGGTGGCCTGCAGCACGCCGGCCAGGCCAGGCAGCACGCCCAGCACCCCGGCCTCGGAACAGTTCGGCGCGAACTCCGGCGGCGGCGGCTCGGGGAACAGGCAGCGGTAGCACGGCGCCACGCCACGCTGGCGGCCAGCGTCAAACACGCTTACCTGGCCGTCAAAGCGCTCGATAGCGGCATAGACCAGGGGCTTGGCGTGCTTGATGCAGGCGTCGTTGAGCAGGTAGCGCAGCGGGAAGTTGTCCGAGCCATCCAGCACCACGTCCACGCCCTCGAGCAGCGCATCCACGTTCTCAGAGGTCACCCGCTCCGGCACCGCCTCGACCTCGATCGACGGATTCAACGCCAGCAGCCGCTCGCGCGCGGAATCGACCTTGAGCTGGCCGACGCTGGCTTCGGTATGCACGATCTGCCGGTGCAGGTTGCTGCGCTCCACGCGGTCGTGGTCGGCGAAGCGCAGGTGCCCTACCCCGGCGGCGGCCAGATAGAAGCCGGCCGGCGCACCAAGGCCGCCCGCACCCAGCATCAACACGCGCGAATCCTGCAGCCGGCGCTGGCCGGCCTCGCCCACCTGTGGCAGCAGCAGGTGGCGCGAATAACGATCAAAGAAATCGCGGTCGGCGGCACTGGCCAGCGGCTGCACCAGCGGCAGCGACTGCTCGCGCCAGGCCACGGTACCGCCCGTCACGGAAGCGACCTGGGCGTACCCGGCCTCCAGCAGGAACTGCGCGGCATCGGCCGAGCGCTTGCCGCTCTGGCAGATCAGCAGGATCTCCTGGTCGCGCTGCGGCAGATGCGCGGCCGGGTCGGCCTGCAGCTCGCCCTTGGCCACGCCGCGCGCGCCCTCGGCCATGCCGCCGGCCCGTTCGTGCGCCTCGCGCACATCGATCAGCACCGCGCCATGGGCCAGGCGCTCGCGTGCCTGCGCGGGGGAAAGCTCTTGGATGCTCATGGCCGCATTATCGCGCACGTGGCGGCAGGCCGCCTTGACCGATACCTGCAAACATGGGGTAGTGCCAGCCGCTGGCCGGCATGGCCATGAACGCACCGGGCGACGCGAGGTTGCCGGCCAGCGGCCGGCACTACCGGTGGGAGCGCGAACGAAGAAGGCGGCCCTGCGGCCGCCTTCCCGTGAATCACTTGCCCTTGACGTGCTTCATCAAGCGCCGCTTGGCCTTGACCTGCCGCTCGGTGAGGACGTTCTTCTTGCCCTCGTACGGGTTGGTACCCTCGCGGAAGATGAAGCTCACCGGCGTACCGATCAGCTTGAAGCGCTTGCGGAAGAAGTTCTCCAGGTAGCGCTTGTATGACTCCTGCAGTTCCTTCAGGCGCGTGCCGTGCACGATGAAGGTCGGCGGGTTGGAACCGGCCGGGTGCACGTAGCGCAGCTTGGAGACATGGCCGCGGATGGTCGGCGGCGGGTTGGTCTCGTAGGCCACTTCCAGCGCCTTGTTCACTTCGCTGGTGGTGAAGGTCTTGTTCGCCGATTCGTGCGCACGATGCACCGCACGGAACAGCTCACGCAGGCCCGAGCCGTGCTTGGCCGAGATGCGCACCGATTCGGCCCACGGCACGAAGCCCAGCTTCAGCGACAGCATGGTTTCCGCCTGCTCGCGCTGGTACTCGGTCAGGCCATCCCACTTGTTGATGGCGATCACCAGCGCGCGGCCGGCATCGAGCACGGCACCGAGCACGGTGGCGTCCTGGTCGGTCACGCCTTCGGTGGCGTCGAGCATCAGCACGGCCACCTGGCACTGCTCGATCGACTGCATGGTCTTGACCACCGAGAACTTCTCGACGACCTCATCCACGCGCGAACGACGGCGCAGGCCGGCGGTGTCGATCAGGCGGTACTCACGGCCGTCGCGCTCCAGGTCCACCGCGATCGAGTCGCGGGTGGTACCCGGCACGTCGGAGGCGATCATGCGCTCCTCGCCGAGGATGCGGTTGACCAGGGTCGACTTGCCCACGTTCGGGCGGCCGACGAAGGCGATGCGGATGCGGTTCGGATCGTTGTCCAGCTCTTCACCGCTGCCTTCTTCCGGCAGGCGCTGGATCACTTCGTCCAACAGATCGTCCAGGCCCTGGCGATGCGCGGCCGAGACGGTCAGCATCTCGCCGAAGCCGTAACGGGCGAACTCGGAACGCACGCTGTCCTCGTCGGTGCCGTCGATCTTGTTGATCAGCAGCAGCGTCGGGCGCGACAGCTTGCGCAGCCAGGCCAGGATCTCGTCGTCCAGCGCCGAGGTGCCCTCGCGGGCATCGACGACGAACAGGATCAGGTCGGCTTCGGCCGCGGCCGCACGGGCCTGGCGCGTGGTGGCGCCGGCCAGGCCTTCGTCTTCCCCGGCGATACCGCCGGTATCCACGACGAGGAAATGGTTGTCCTCGTCGAGGCGGCAGACACCGTAGTTGCGGTCGCGGGTGACGCCGGGCTGGTCATGGACCAGCGCGTCACGGGTGCGCGTAAGCGCATTGAAAATAGTCGACTTGCCGACATTCGGCCGTCCAACCAGGGCGACCAGAGGCAGCATCGCGATTACTCCAATTTTTTAGTTTGCCAACCGGAAGGCGGTCAGCTTGCCATCCACGTTCTGCACCAGCAGCACCCCGTCTACGACGACCGGCTGGGCCAGCAGGGCGTCGCCGCCACTTTTTGCCCGTGCCGCCATCGCACCATCGGAGGTCTGCAACCAGTGCACGTATCCCTTGTAGTCACCGACCACGACGTAGTCGCCGTGCAGTGCCGGGCCGGTCAGGGAGCGACGGGCCAGTGCCGTCTGCGACCACATGGCTGCGCCGCTGGCCTTGTCCAGGCCGAACACGCCGCCCTTGTTGTCGGTCACGAACACATTGCCGGACGATACCGCCACGCCACCGGCACCGCCATGGTCGCGCGCCCACAGCGGGCGACCGGTCGGGCCTTCGATGGCCATGGTCTGGTTCTTGAAGCTGCTCACGTACAGGGTGTTGCCGTCGAGCACCGGTGCGCCGTCGACGTCCGCCATGCGCTCCAGCTCGGTGCGGCCTTCGCCGTTGCCGAGGTTCTGTTCCCACAGCGTGCGGCCATCCTGCTGGGCCAGGGCCGCAACCGCGCCCTCGTCCTTGCCGATGAACAGCACGCCCGGGCCGGTCACCACCGGCGCGTTGCCGCGCACGGTCAGCGCCGGCAGCTCGCTCGGGTTGAACCACTTCTGGGTGCCGTTGCCGACATCGAAGGCGGTCACACGACCGTCGTTGCTGCGCACGTAGACCATGCCCTGGGCAACGGCCGGCGCGGCGATCACTTCACCCGGAACACGGGCGCGCCACTTCTCGCTGCCGTCGTTGATGTCCAGCGCGATGACCTGGCCATCCAGCGTGCCGATCACGACCAGGTTCTCACCGACACCCGGGCCGCCGGACAAGCGCAGCTTGGCCTTCTTCTTTTCCTTCTTCGGCTCCCAGGTCCAGACCTTCTTGCCGGTCTGCAGGTCGATGGCGTGCACGCCACCGGTGATCGCCGCAGCGAACACGTGGCCGTTGGCCACCGCCGGGCCCTGGCGCACACCGATGCGACGCTCGCCCTTGCCGAGGTTGACCGACCAGATCTTGCTGACCTTCACGGTCGGCTCGAACTTGACCAGCTCAGCCGGTTCCTGTGCCTTCTTCGCCGCCGCGTCCTTGCCGGCGAACCAGCCCTTCATGGTGCCGCAGCCGGTCAGGGCCATGCCCATCAGGAGCACGGTGGCGACGCGGGTGATCATGACCTTCTGACTCATCAAACCGACTCCGCAGGGGCGGCAACGGTGCCGCCGGCGTCCATAACCTTGGTTTCCAGCAAGCGCCGCTGCGGCGCTGCCACGTCCAGCGTCTTCAGCGCCTTCTCGTACTGTACGCGGGCCTCATCGCGCTTGCCCTGCGCCATCAGCGCATCGCCATGGATTTCCAGGCTGCTGCTGTCGGTGGCGCTGCCCAGCAGCTTGATGGCCTCGTCGCTCTTGCCGGTGGCCACCAGCAGGCGGGCCACACGCTGGTCGACCACGCGCTGCAGGTCGCCTTCGACCTTCACGTTGCGCAGGGTGGCCAGTGCCTCTTCGTTCTTGCCGGCGTCGACCTGGGCCTTGGCCAGCTGCAGCGCCGCGAGGTCGCCGTAGATGCTGGACGGGCCGGCTTCGAGCGCCTTGACCGCCTTGGCGGCGTCGTCAAGCTTGTTCTGCTGCAGGCCCTGCAGGGCCTTCTGGTACTCGACGTTGGCCGAGGCCAGCTTGCTGCCCTGATCCTTCTGGTACCACTGCCAGCCGGCAATGGCACCGATGGCGATGACTACGCCACCGAGGATGCTGGCGCCATTCTTCCGCAGCCAGCTGCGGACGCGTTCACTTTGTTCGTGCTCGTCGAGCAGATCGTCGATCGCCATGCGTACTCTCGCCCCGCCCGTCGGGAGGGACCATTGGGTTTAATCGAAGGTGGTGAAACCGCGCCTCAGTGCGAAACCGGGACTACGGAGCCTTCAGAGGATACCTGAAAGCGTGCCACGTTGGCTCGCTGGTAGGGGGTCAGATCGACGATAGCGCCGTTCTGCTCAACCTGGACCGCCGAGGCGTTGCCCAGGGTCACCCGGGTCACCTGGCCCGGCGTGAAGCTGCGGGTCTCGCCGGACTTGATCAGTGCCTTCTCGACGGTGCTGCCGTCCGGGCCGCCGATGTCGACCCAGCTGTCGCCGCTGAACTGCATTTCCAGCGCATTGCCGGCAGCCGGGGCCGGTGCCGGGCGCGGCACCGGGGCCAGCGAGGCGACGTAAGGGGTGGCCGCCGGCTTGCTGGCCGGGGCCATGGCCGCTTCGGCCGGGGCGGCCGTCTCGCTACCGGCTGCGGACGGCGTGACCGGCACGGCGGCCGGGATCACGTCCAGCGAGGCGGTGCTCGGCGACGGGGTCGCGCTGCCGTCGAAGTGGCCACGGGTGGCGAACCACACCGGCACCGCCAGCACGGCGGTGATGCCCACGTACAGCGCGCGCCGGCCGAGGTTCTCGGCAATGCGGCGCGCACGCGGGGTATGGGTATGGCTGACCAGGGTGGGCGGAACCACCGGGCCGACCTGGGCCTGTTCCAGCAGCTCGCCCACGTCCACGTCGAGCAGGCGCGCATAGCTGCGCAGCTGGCCGCGCACGAACACCGGCGCCCCCAGCTTCTGCCATTGTTCCTCTTCCAGGGACTTGACCACCTGGACCGGCATGCGCAGGCGCGAGCCGACATCTTCGAGGGTCAGTCCGGCCGCTTCACGGGCCTGGCGCAGGCGGGTGCCGCAGCCGGCCGCAGTCTCGAGAGCGCTCACAGTCTGGTCATCAATCACAATGCATCAACCCTGGAGTTAGGAGCCCGCATCCTGCGGAAATTCCTGTCGAATCCGCTGCAGATAGCGATCAGATGCCGCCCGATCGCCCAGCCTCGCTTCGATTTGAGACGCAAGTTGTAACACGGAACGCGTTGCGGGTGCAGCCGCAATCCTACGTTCGGCGAAGGCCCGGGCCTCCATGTAGCGGCCCTGGCGGAAGCTCAGCTGGGCCATCGACTCCAGCGCCACCGGGTTGGCCGGCGCCGTGACGAGTGCCGCGCGCAGGTCGCGCTCGGCACGTTCGAGCTGCCCAGCGTCCAGTGCGCAGCTGCCGGCATTGGCCTGCGCTTCGCCCGGGGTGGCATAGCCCGGCGCCTGCAGCGCCCGGTCGAACCAGACCAGCGATTCGGCCGGCTGGCCCTGCTGGCACAACCAGGCACCGTAGTTGTTGAGCACGTCCCCGCGCTGCGGCGCCAGCTCGGCGGCCTTGCGGAAATTCTCGCCCGCCTGGCGGGTGCGGCCACGACGGTCATCGATGCCGGCCTGCAGCACCAGCGCATCGGGCGCCTCGGGCGCCAGCTTCAGCGCTTCGCGCACCTTGCGCTCGGCGGCGTCGAGATTGCCGACCTGCATGTCACGGGTCGCCAGGGTCAACAGGTCGCGCCAGCGCACTTCGCGCCGCACGCTTTCCGGGTCAGCCACCGAATAGACCGGCGCCTGGCTCGGCCCAAGCTTGGCCTTGGGATGGGATTTGCAGCCGCCGACCGCAACGGCCAGCACGCCCACGAACAGAACCAGCCAGAGGCGGTCAGGCCGCGGCATCGCTCCCCTTCCCCGCCTGCAGCGTCTTGTTGAACTCCGCCTGGCGGCGGGTGCGGTCCATTACCTGGCCCTTGAGCTGGCCACAGGCGGCATCGATGTCGTCGCCACGGGTGCGGCGGACCATGGTCAGCACGTTGCTGTCGAGCAGGATCTTCTGGAAGGCGCGGATGTGCGCTTCTTCCGAACGCTCGTAGCGGGTGCCCGGGAACGGGTTGAACGGGATCAGGTTGACCTTGCCCGAATCCTTGGCCTGCACCGCGTTGTCGAACTGGCGCATCAGGCGGGCCAGCTCGCGGGCATGCTCGGGCTTGTCGTTGATGCCCTTCATCAGGGTGTATTCAAAGGTGACCGACTCGCGGCGCTTGTTGGCGCGCAGGTAGCGTGCACACGAGGCCATCAGCTCGGCGATCGGGTACTTCTTGTTGAGCGGCACCAGCGTCTCGCGCAGCGCGTCGTTCGGCGCATGCAGCGACACCGCCAGCGACACGTCGCTTTCGGCAGACAGGCGGTCGATCTGCGGCACCAGGCCAGAGGTCGACAGGGTCACGCGCTTGTTGGCCAGGCCGTAGCCCAGGTCGTCGCGCATCACACTCATGGCGCGCACGACGTTGTCGAAATTCATCAGCGGCTCGCCCATGCCCATCATCACCACGTTGGTGAGGCGGCGCATCTGGTGCGGCACGTTGCCCAGGTGGCGTGCGGCAACCCACACCTGGCCGATGATCTCGGCGGTGGTCAGGTTACGGTTGAAGCCCTGGGTGGCGGTGGAGCAGAACGTGCAGTTCAGGCCGCAACCGACCTGCGAGGACACGCACAGCGTGCCACGGGTCTTGTCCGGGATGTACACGGTCTCGATGGCGTTCTTGCCATCCACGCCCATCGCCAGCAGCCACTTGTGGGTGCCGTCGGCGGAGGGCTTGTCGAACACGATGTTGGGAACCAGCACCTCGGCATGGGCCTGCAGCTTGGCGCGCAGGACCTTGCCGAGGTCGGTCATTTCATCGAAGTCGGTGACGTAGCGATGGTGGATCCACTTCATCACCTGATGGGCACGGAACTTCTTTTCGCCGAGGACCTCGACGAAAAACTTCTCCAGGCCCGCGCGATCGAGGTCGAGCAGGTTCTGCTTGCCAGCCGTGGGTGCCGACTTCGGCAGCGGCTGGATGGCGGGGGACTGTACGACCTCGTTCACGGCATTACTCTCAGCGCGAGACGACTTCGGTGGCGGCGAAGAAGTAGGCGATCTCAATCGCGGCATTCTCGACCGAGTCCGAGCCGTGGGCGGCATTGGCATCGATGGATTCGGCGAAGTCGGCGCGGATGGTGCCCGGCGCGGCTTCCTTCGGGTTGGTGGCGCCCAGCAGGTCGCGGTGGGCCAGGACGGCGTTCTCGCCTTCCAGGGCCTGGATCATCACCGGGCCGGAGATCATGAACTCGACCAGCGCGTTGAAGAACGGACGCTCGCGGTGCACGGCGTAGAAGCCTTCGGCTTCACGACGGGACAGCTGCTTGTACTTGGCGGCCACGACCTTCAGGCCGGCCTTCTCGAAGCGGGCGTAGATTTCGCCGATGACGTTCTTGGCAACGGCGTCCGGCTTGATGATCGAAAGGGTGCGCTCCAGCGCCATGGGATGTCTCCAATGGAATCGGGCCGCTGATGGCCCGAAGGGTAACATGAAAAAAACCCGCGTCGGGACGCGGGCTTAGCCTGATAAACGTAGGCGAATTGTAAAAGATAACGCGGCTGGGTGGTAGAGGGCCTGCGGCCCTCCTGTAGAGGCGGGCGCCCGCGCCCCGGGGCCCTGGGGAGCTCCCCCCCGCCCCGGCGCGGCGCCCCCCGGGGCCCGCCCCCCCCCCCCCCCCCCCCCGCCGCACTTCCCGGCCCGGGCCCATTTTTTGGGCGCCCAAAAAACCGATCCTCCCCCTGGGGGGGTCATTAGAAAAAAACTTTTGTTTTTCGTCCGCCCCCCCCGGGGCCACCCCCCCCCCGTCTGCCCCCCGCCCCGCTCGTCCCGGGGGGCGC
>NZ_JBAWUK010000046.1:0-36454 GCF_037079935.1 Stenotrophomonas maltophilia group sp. Smal12
CTAAATTTGTGATTGGGGGGGTGGTTTTTTTTTTATATAAGAGGGCGGGCGCCCCCCCCCCCCCCCCCCCCCCCCCCCCCCCCCCCCCCCCCCCCCCCCCCCCCCCCCCCCCCCCCCCACTACCGGAAGGCGTGCTCAGATCGTCTCGCCAAACGCCTTGGCCAGGTTCCGGTAGGCCTTCTTCTGCGCCTCGTCGGTCGCGGCCGGGGCCACGATCTCGATCTCGACGATCTGGTCGCCCTCCGGGTTGCCCGGCAGGCCCCGCCCGCGCAGGCGCAGCTTGCGCCCGGCATCGGAGTCGGCCGGGATCTTCAGTTCCACCGCGCCGCCCAGGGTCGGCACGCTGATGCTGGTACCCAGCGCGGCCTGCCACGGCGTGACCGGCAAGGTGTAGAGGATGTTGCGGCCATCGACCTCGAACTGCGGGTGTGCGGCGTACTCCACTTCCAGCAGCAGGTTGCCACCATGGTTGCCCTGCCCCGCCAGGCGGATCACCTGCCCCGGACGGATGCCCTTGGGCACGCGCACGTCCAGCTGCTTGCCGTTGACGGTGATGCGCAGGCTGTCGCCGCTGTAGGCCGCTTCCAGCGGGACCGACAGCTTGGCACGGGTGTCGCGGTTGGGGGCATGGCCCTGGCTGCTGAACCCCGGGCCAGGACCGGCACCGCCGCGCTGGCGCGCGAACAGGCTTTCGAAGAAGTCGCTGAAGCCGCCGTTGGCGCCACCACCCCCGAACACTTCCTCGAAATTGAAACCACCGGCGCCGCCGTAGTTCGGCGGCACGTTGAACTCCTCGCCCGGGCGATAGCCCTGCGCGCGCAGCTGGTCGTAGGCTGCACGCTTTTCCGGATCGCGCAGCGCCTCGTAGGCCTCGTTGACCGCCTTGAACTTGTCCTCCGCCCCGGCTTCCTTGCTGACGTCCGGGTGGTACTTGCGTGCCAGCCGCCGGTAGGCGGTCTTGATCTCCGCCTCGCCCGCGCTCGGTTCCACCCCCAGGGTGGCGTAGTAATCCTTGAATTCCATCCAGCTACCTCGATCTGCTTCGGCCGCGCCGGTGGCGCCGCCCCGGGTTCATTCTACGCGCCGGCGATGCTACGCCGCCCCTCGTGCGGCGCCGGTGAGGCCGACTGATCCTGCGCAATGCGGTTGCCATCGCCCTGCCCCAGGCTATGGCTGGAAGCCCGCTCCGCAAAGCCTGAAGATGGGGCCTGCACGCCGGTTTTCCAATGTCTTGACGTCCCTGTCCCATCCGGCCCACTACGCTGCCCCAGCAAGGAGTTCCCCCATGACCATCCATGTCGGCGACCGCATTCCGGAAGTGACCCTCAAGCGCATCCGCGAGGGCATTGAAACGCTCGATACGCATTCGCTGTTCGACGCGCGCAAGGTGGTGCTGTTCGCCGTGCCCGGCGCGTTCACGCCGACGTGCTCGGCCCGCCACCTGCCCGGTTACGTCGAGAAATTCGAGGCCTTCCGCCAGCGCGGCATCGATGTCTACTGCATGGCCGTCAACGACCCGTTCGTGATGAAGGCCTGGGCCACCGATCAGCACGTGCCCGACGGCCTGCTGATGCTGTCCGACGGCAATGCCGAACTGACCCGCGCGCTCGGCCTGGAGCTCGACGCCAGTGCCTCGGGCATGGGCATCCGCTCGCGCCGTTTCGCCCTGTACGTGGTCGACGGCGTGGTCCGCGCCGCCTGGGTTGAACAGCCCGGTCAATTCGAAGTGTCTTCGGCCGACTACGTGCTGGAGCACCTGCCCACCTGATCTCCCACCGCAAGAGGAAACGGCCAGCCATGTCCAGCAAGCCAGCCAAAGCCCCCAGGCCCGCCGCGCAGATTCCCGGCATCAGCGAGCGCACGGCCCTGCGCGAGCGCGCCCGGCGCAACATCGAGGATGGTGCGATCACCGACAGCTACAGCGCCGACCGCAAGGTGGTGATCAAGCTGCTCAACGACGCACTGGCCACCGAGTACGTGTGCGTGTTGCGCTACTACCGGCACTACTTCATGGCCAAGGGCATGCTGGCCGACGCGGTAAAAGCCGAATTCCTTGAACATGCACAGCAGGAACAGGCGCATGCCGGCAAGCTGGCCGAGCGCATCGTGCAGCTCGGCGGCGAGCCCGACTTCAACCCGGATACGCTGACCGCGCGCTCGCATGCCGAATACAAGGAAGGCAGCGACCTGCGCGACATGGTCCGCGAGAACCTGGTGGCCGAACGCATCGCCATCGACAGCTACCGCGAGATGATCAACTTCATCGGCGACCGCGATACCACCACCAAGCGCATCCTCGAAGAGATCCTGGCGCAGGAAGAGGAACACGCCGACGAGTTCGCCGATCTGCTGGATGGGTGGATCGGGGAATGATTGCGCTGCGGATGCTCTGGTAGATGCCCACCTTGGTGGGCGCTTTGCCGTTCGCGTGCCAACCAAGGTTGGCACCCACCAAAGCGGAGCAATGCCATCCCGCCGCGCATGGCCCGGCACCTACCGGAGGACAGTGAACCGTACCTGCGTCCACGCGCCGTCCGCGGCCAAGGCGGTCAGGGTATGCGCCCCGGGGTCGGCGAACTCACGCTGCGTCAACTGTGCGCCGCGGGTCTGCGCGATCCAGCGTCCATCCAGCAACCAGTCCACCGCCTGCTCGCTGCCCAGCGCGCGCAGCTGCAGGCGTACGCCATGTTCGGCGTTGGGCGCACGCGCCAATGCGGCGCCATCATTGAGGCCATCGATGTGCAGCGCGACGCTGGCCTCCCGGCCATCATCACGGCAGTCCGGCGACAGCGCCGGCAGCTGCGAGGCGTCGCGCGTGGCCTTGGGCAGCCACGGCGACAACAGCGCCGGCCAGCGCGCGATCTCACGCGCGACTTCTTCGTGCGGCAAGCGGCAATCGGCGGATACACGCAAGCCGGTGCGCGCGTCGGCAAGGTAGCGCTGCCGCCCCGGCTGCCAGCGCCGCGCCTCGCGCTCCGGGAAGGTCGGCGGTGCCGCGCCATCGAGCAGGCAGGCTGGCATCCTGCGCTGGCACAGTGCCGCCGGCAGCCCCTCGGCACGTTCGCCAGTGGGCCAGCAGATGTCTTGCTGGCTGACACTGGCCGGCATCGGCGCGGCCGCCGAATCACCACGCTGGCGCGGCAGGCTGTCCACCACTTCGAACATCAGCGGCAGCGCGGTGACCGCGCCGTACTGGCCCGGCAACGGAGTACCGTCCGGCCGGCCCACCCACACGCCCACCGTGTAGTGGCGGGTACTGCCGATCGCCCACGCATCGCGGTACCCGTAACTGGTGCCGGTCTTCCACGCCACGCGCGGGCGGCCACCGACATCGAACGTCCCGGCGCTGTATCCCGGGCGCGGGTTTGATTCGAGCATCTCGCGCACGATCCAGCTGGCGCCCGGCGAGGCCAGGCGCCGCTCGATCATCGGCTCGTCGTCGGTGTAACGCACGCGGCCGGCGATACCGCTCCGGTTGAGCGCGGCGAAGGCGCCGACCAGGTCTTCCAGGCGCGCGCCGGTGCCGCCCAGGATCAGCGACAGGTTGGGCGTACTGCCCGGCGGGAAGCGCAGCTGGATGCCCGCGTGCGACAGCCGGGCAGCGAAGCGCGCGGCGCCGACCCGCTGCAGCAGGTCCACCGACGGTACGTTGAGCGACAGCCGCAATGCGGCAGAGGCACCGATGGGCCCATTGAAGGCCATGTCGAAGTTGCCGGGGCGGTAGCTGCCGAAACTCTGCGGTGCATCGACCAGCAGGCTTTCCGAATGGATCAGGCCATCGTCCAGCGCCATCGCGTACAGGAACGGCTTGAGCGTGGAGCCTGGCGAACGCCAGGCCTGCACCATGTCCACGTGACCCAGCCGCTGGCGGTCACCGAAGGACAATGTGCCGACATAAGCGCGTGCCTGCAGGGTCCGGTTGTCGACCACCAGCAGGGCCGCCGAGGTACGCTCGGGCAGCGTCGAGAAATAGCTGGCCACGCGCTCTTCCAGCGTGCGCTGCAGGCCGATGTCGATGCTGCTCTGGATGCGTGCCTGGCCCGGATGCGCCGAGTGCAGGCGCTGCGCCAGCAGCGCGGCGTGCAAGGGAGGGCGCAGCGAACGCGCCACCACGTTCTCGATGCGCGCATCCTCCACTTCTTCCGGTGTCCACGCGCCCAGCTCGGCCATGCGTGACAGCACCTTGTCGCGCGCTTTCTGCGCAGCTTCCGGATGGCGGTCCGGGCGCAGCCGGCTGGGCGCCTGTGGCAGCACCGCCAGCAGCGCAGCCTCGGCATGCGACAGCTGCGCCGCCGGCTTGCCCAGATAGGCCCAGCTGGCCGCTTCCACGCCTTCGATGGTGCCGCCGTAGGGTGCACGCTCCAGGTACAGGGCCAGGATCTGCTGCTTGCTCAGGTGCACCTCAAGCTGCACTGCACGCAGCATCTGCTTCAGCTTGCCCCACGGGGTGCGTGAGTGCGGATCGAGAATGCGCGCGACCTGCATGGTCAGGGTCGAGCCACCGGACACGATGCGGCCGCCGCGCAGCAGCTGGCCGCTGGCCCGCAGGATCGCCAGCGGGTTGATGCCCGGATGGCGCCAGAACCAGCGGTCTTCGTAGGTCAGCAACGCTTGCAGGTACAGCGGCGAGACGCTGTCGACCGAGGCCGGATACCGCCACACGCCCTCGGCATCGGCAAACGCCCGCAATGGCGTGCCGTCGGCAGCCACCACCAGGGTGCTGGTATCACGCTGCTTCGGCAGCGGCGGCGGGAAGGCGAAATCCAGCACCAGCAGCAGCGCCAGCGCAGCGGCCATGCCCCAGCGCAGCCACGGCCACAGCGGCCGCCACCGGCGGCGCAGGGTCGCCAGCCGGGTCGTCATCGTGTTCTTCATTGCGGGTTGCCAGCAGGACGGGCCGCGCCGTCGCGGCCCGTCCGCGCGGTCACGGCTGTACCACCGTGATCGTGGTCGGGTTGCTGCGGCCGACACCGCGCAGCTGCGGCCGGTACATGTCCTCCACCAGCGGCGGCGGCACCGAGTAGGTACCCGGGGTCACCGCGCGCACCAGGTAGAACACGTTGGCCTTGCTGCCACGCGAGAGCTTCAGCGCAGCCACGTAGCGGTCGTCGCGGAACTCCTCGTGCTTGGTATCGGCGGCCTCACCCCGGTCGCTGATGGTGATGCCATCGACCACCACGTCGGCCCACTGCTTGGCATCGCCCAGGTTGAAGTTCTCGATCTCCAGGCCCGCCGGCAGCAGGTCGGTCAGCAGTGCATCGGGCATCGTGGAGTCGGCGGTGACGGTGACGCGCACGATCAGCGCTTCGCCTTCCTTCAGCGGGCGCGGCGACCACGGCTTGCCATCGGTACCGAAGTAACTGCGTTCAATACCCACTACGCTGTTGTCTGGTGCGGGTGCACTGCGCGGGATACCGGCCACGTCGATGCTGGCGAACATCGGCGGTTGCCCCTGCGGGGTGAAGCGCACGCCACTGGCCAGCTCGCTGGCGCTGAAGTTGCGTCCGAACAGCTTGCGCTCGCCGATCGCTTCGGTGGTGCCACCGATCACCAGCTCACCGGCTACCAGCGCCTTCTGGTTGGCGGCGAGCGCCTTGCCGAGGCGGGCAATCGCCACCTGCTCCTGCGTGCTCAGCCACATCCAGCCGGCATTGCGGCGCGCATCCAGGCCACGACCGAGGTCGACCGCGCGCGCGTCCCAGGCCGGCTTGGCCAACTTGTTCTCGTGGGTCAGCGCGATCATCAGCGCGTCATCGCGGATCGCGCTGCCGTAGTCGCCGAAGTACGACGGGCGCTCGCTGCTGGACTTGGCGAAGGCCGCCGCCAGCGCGGCCTGGCCACGCTTGGCATCACCCTGCAGCGACAGCGCCACGCCCAGGTGGACCAGCGACAGGCCACCGACCGCCTTGCTGCGTTCGTTGTCGTACAGCGTGCGCAGGGTACCCAGCGGTGCACGATTGACCCGAGCCAGCACGTAGCCCGAATACGCCTGGTTGGCGAACTTCAGCTTCTCGCGATCCTCCTGGCCATAGAACTGATTGCCGCCGGACAGCAGATCCTCGCTCAGGCGGTTGAGCGCCTTCTGCAGCACGTTGTCAGGCACGGCGAAGCCGGCGTCCTTGGCATCGAGCAGGAACTCGGTGATGTACGGGGTCAGCCACGGGTTCACGTAGCCGTCGTCACCCCACATCGAGAAGTTGCCGTTGGCCACCTGCATCGACGCCAGGCGACCGAACGCACCTTCCATGCGCTCGCGGCGGGTCTTGGCATCCAGGCCATCGGCGCCGAGCATCGACGAGGTGGCCTGGTCCAGGATCAGCGCGGCGTAACCCTTGCTGGTGGTCTGCTCGGCGCAGCCATATGGATAGTTCAGCGCGCCCTGCAGTGCACTGGCGAACGGGATCGGCGGCAGCGGGCTGACCAGCAGGCGGGCATTGACCGACTCGGACATCAGGCCATCGGTCAGGCTGTTGTCGAGGCTGACTGCGGCCAGCGGATCGAGCGTGCGCACCTGCGAACGCAGCACCTGCGGCCACGCCGCACGCACCGGCAGGTCGTAGCGGCGATCAGCCTTGAAGCCGTTGCCGTCCACCCGCACCCGCACCTTGGCCACGCTGTGGCCCTCGCGAGCCGACAACGGGAAGCTCAGCGTGGTCTTGGCATCGGCATTCAACTGCACGCTGCGGCTGCCCTCACCCAGGTTCAGCGGGCCTTCGCTCTCCACCTTCACGTTGAACTGCCCCGGCTTGCCGGTGAAGTTCTGCACGTCCAGAGTCACCGTGCTGCGGTCGCCCGGGGCCAGCACGCGCGGCATGCTGGCTTCGGCCAGGATCGGGGCGCGCACAATGGTTTCCACGTCACGCTTGCCGTACTGGTCATCGCTGTAGACCAGCGCCGACACGCGCAGGGTGCCGTTGAAGTCCGGCACCTTCAGGCGGATGCGGGCATTGCCCTTGGCATCGAGCTGCACCGGGCCGGAGAACAGGTCCACGGTCTGCACGCGCGCGGTCGGGCGCTTGGCCTGCGGCAATGCCTGCAGCGCCATGTCGCCGCCGAACTTCAGCTTGCCGCTGCCGCCATCGAAGCTCTCGATCACCCGGCTGTAGATGTCGTAGGCATCGATACCGAGGCGACGCTGGGCGAAGAAGTGTGCACCGGCGTCGGGCACCGGGAAACGGGTGATGTTGAGGATGCCCACGTCCACCGCCGAAACGGTGACGTGCGCGGTCTTGCCGGCCAGCTGCGGCGCACTGACGGTTACCGGCAGGTCCTGCTCGGGCCGCATCTGCTTGGGCGCGACCAGGCCGACGGCCACGGTGCGGCCCTTGCGGTCCATCGGCACATGCACCACGCCCACGGCACGGGCCGGGGTGATCTTGCTCGGCGCACTGCCGCCACGGAACACCAGCGCAGTGATATAGACGTCGTGGCGTTCCCAGTCGGCGGTGACCGGAATCTTGAAGGTCGAACCCGGCTTGGCGTCGATGTCCTGCACGTACAGCATGCGGTCGGTCTCGACCATCAGGATGCCCTTGCCGGCGTGCGGCGGGGTCACCGTCACTTCCAGGGTGTCACCGGCCTTGTAGCCGGTCTTGTCCAGGCCCAGCTTGACCTTGTCCGGGCGTGCATCCAGGCCACGGTTGTCATCGCCCCAGCTCCAGCCGGCACGGAACGGGTAGCGGCTGGTCAGGCCGGTGGACGGATCGAACACGTCCACCCGGTACTCGCCCCACTCCACCGGGAAATCAAAGGCGACCGCGCTGTTGCCGGCATCGACGGTGTGGGTTTCCTTGTTCTCGAAACGGCGGGTGAAATCGTAATCCCAGCGGTTGTCGTTGAAGGTCCAGTGATAGTCGCGCAGCTCGCGCACCAGGGTGATCTTCAGGCCCTTGGCCGGCTGTGGCGTACCAGCGGCATCCACGCGCATCAGCTCGAAGCGTGCGTTGCCGTTGGCATCGGCACCATCGTCCGGGTTGAACAGCGGGCGCACGCCGACCAGCGCGTTGGCCGGCCACATCACCCGCTTCAGGGTGCGGGTGACCGTGCGGCCACCGGTTTCATACAGGCTGCCGGACAGCACCACGGCGATCGGCGCCTTGGCCTTGGCCGCCTCTTCCGGCAGCGCCACATCCTCACGCAGCTGGCCATTGGCCGGCAGCGTGGTGTCGATCACGTCCTTGGCCTCGCGCGGCAGCTGCAGGGTCGGGTCACCGAAGAAATAGCCCGGCAGGCCTTCCACGGGCTTCTGTTCGGCGGCAACCGCCATGCGTGCGGTGAAGCGGTTGCCATCGGCCGGTGCGCCATACAGGTAGGCACCATTGGCCTGCAGGCGCAGGTCCTCACCCGGCTTCAGCGTCTTCTGCGCGCTGTCCAGGTCCAGCTTCATGCGTTCGGGCAGGAACTCCTCGATGCGCAGGGTCATGCCCTGGATCGCTTCCTTGCTGGCCGGGTCGGTGCGGAACTCGACCTGCCAGCGGCCGGTCGGCGCCTCGGCGGGGATCACCTGCTCGAAATTGATGTAGCCCTGGTCGCCCGGCTGCAGGCGGGTCTCGCGGAAGGTCTTGCCGTCGGGCTGCTTCAGGCGCAGGAACACCGGTTGTGCCTTGACCGGCTTGCCGTCGTTGTCGCGCAGCAGCGCGGACAGGCGCACGGTCTCGCCCGGGCGGTACAGGTCGCGGCCGGACCAGGCGTAGACGTCGAACCACGCGTTGTCGCGGCCGGCCACAGCGAACTCGCTCAGGTCCAGCGCCGGCTGGTTGAACGGCAGGAAGCTGGTGTCCTTGCCACTGCTGGCGACCAGCACGTGGGTGGCATCCAGGGTGTAGTTCAGCAGCGCATTGCCGTTGCCGTCGGTGCTGCCCTTCAGCACCACCTCACCCTTGGCGTCGAGCACGCGCAGGTCGATGCCCTTCAGCGGCGCGCCGTCCTTGAGGCCGGCGGTATGGACGAACAGCTTGTCCTTGTAGGCGCGGGTATGCAGGCCGATGTCGCTGACCGAGAAGAACGCGGTGTCGAACTCGCCTTCGTAGTCACCGGTGCGCTTGAGCAGGGCGAAGTACAGGCCCGGCTCCTGCAGTTCCTTGATGTCCTGGGTCGGCAGGTAGGTCAGCACCCGCTCGTTCTTCTTGCCCCCCAGGATGAAACGGTTGACGTACACCGGCTCGGCCAGCTTGTTGATCGGGCTGCGCTCGTAGTCGCTGCTCAGCTCCCAGCTGCCACGGCGGCCGCCGCGCTGGTACTGGCTGAAGAAGGTCGGAAGATCCTTCTCGCGCACGCGCAGGAATTCGACGTCGACTTCCGGCACGTTCACCGAGACCACCGGCAGGCCACGGCTGTCCTTGGCAGGCAGCACGCTGCCCTGCGAGGCGAAGCCAACCACCGGCTTCAGCTCGCCGCTGAACACCTTCTGCTTCAGTTCCTTGCCCAGGCGGCTGCCATCGGCGGCCAGCAGGTCCGGCGAGACCACCAGGCTGAACTCCTTGCCGGCCTCGACGAACGGGTAGCGCAGGGTCAGGCCGTCATCGGACAGCGTCCAGCTGCTGTCCTCGGTGCCGACCTTCTCCTCGAAGCGCACCAGCGTGTCGAAATCCTGGGTGCCGACCAGCGGGCGCGAGAACTCCAGCGCCAGCGACAGGCCGTCATTCTTCTGGTCCGGGTAGGCGCGCAGCAGGGTGAATTCCTTCACTTGCTCGGCCTTGGTGGTGATCGCCTCGCCACTGGCCTTGGGCAACTGCCCGCTGTCGTTGCGGCAGCCGGCCAGGCCCAGCAACAGGCCTCCTGCCAGTACCGCCGCCGCCCATCCCCACCGCTTCCGCCGTGCCGGACCGCTCATGTCGTCACTCCTTGATCGAGGTGGTCATTATAGGCAGGCCGCGTCAAGGCGTTGGCGCCCCGGCGGTCGGAAACCCGGTCCCGCCCGGGACCCGGTAGCCGCCAACCTTGGTTGGCGCCCCCCCACTTGCCAACCAAGGTTGGCCTCTACCAGAGCGGCCCTACCCCGGCAGGTACAGGTCCACATAGTCGGTCACCGGCATTGCCGCCAGCGCCACCAGGTCCAGCGAGGCCGCCAGGATGCGCTGCTGCTGGACGGTCGGGAAGCGGTGGGCCAGGTGCCGGCGGAACTTGTCCATCAGCAGCGGAATGCCTTCCGCCCGGCGCCGGGCATGGCCGAGCGGGTACTCCACCAGTACCTCGGGCAGCTCAGTACCGTCGCTGAAGCGCACGCCCAGGCCATTGGCGATGCTGCGCTTGTCCGGGTCCAGGTAGTCGGCGCTGAGTTGCGGATCCTCATGGCAGGCCATCTTCGCCCGCAGGGCATCGATGCGCGGATCAGCTGCAACGTCGTCCTCGTAATCCTCGGCCACCAGCCGCCCGTGCAGCAGCGCGATGGCGACCATGTACTGCACGCAGTGGTCGCGGTCGGCCGGGTTATGCAGCGGGCCCTGCTTGTCGATGATGCGGATGCAGGCTTCCTGGGTCCGGATCGCGATATGCGCGATGTCCTCGACCCGCCGCCCCATCGCGCGCAACTGCTGGTGCAGCGTGATGGCCGCCTCCACCGCGGTCTGGCCATGGAACTCGGCCGGGTAGCTGATCTTGAACAGCACGTTCTCCATCACGTAGCTGCCCAGCGGTCGCCCCAGCGTCAGTGCCTTGCCATGCATCGACACCGCTTCAAAGCCCCAGGTCGGCGCGCTGAGCACGCTGGGGTAGCCCATCTCGCCACTGGCCGCCATCAGCGCCAGGCGCACGCCACGGCTGGTCGCGTCGCCGGCGGCCCAGCTCTTGCGCGAGCCGGTGTTGGGTGCGTGCCGGTAGGTGCGCAGGGACTGGCCATCGACCCAGGCCAGCGACAACGCATTGAGCATGCGCTCGCGATCCAGGCCGAGCAGCTGCGCAACCACGGCGGTGGTGGCCACTTTGACCAGCAACACGTGGTCCAGCCCGACCCGGTTGAAGGAATTCTCCAGCGCCAGCACGCCCTGGATCTCGTGCGCCTTGATCATCGCCAGCAGCACGTCGCGCACGGTCGGCGGTGGGCGTCGCAGAGCCTGCGCGTTGCGCCCCAGCCAATCGCAGACGGCAAGGATGCCACCCAGGTTGTCCGAAGGGTGCCCCCATTCGGCCGCCAGCCAGGTATCGTTGAAATCAAGCCAGCGCACCATCGCGCCGATGTTGAAGGCGGCCTGCACCGGGTCCAGCACGTAATGCGTACCCGGAACGCGGGCGCCGTTGACCACGCTGATGCCCGGCACCAGGGGACCAAGCAGCTTGCTGCAGGCCGGGAAGGACAGCGCTTCCAGGCCGCAGCCCAGCGTGTCGAGCAGGCAGTGGTGCGCGGTCTGGAACGCCAGCGGTGAGTCGATGCGCGCGTCGCGCACGTAGTCGACGATGCCCACCAGCAGCGCATCCCACGCTGCACGCTCGTTGGATGGGGTGTGGCTGTCGGACATCGTCGATCTCCTCGCCGGAAAGCAGGTCAGGCCGCGTGTCCCGGTAGTCGCCAACCTTGGTTGGCGCTTGCATGCCAACCAAGGTTGGCATCTACCAGAGCACTATTCGGCCGGCACCCGCACCTTGCCTTCCATCAGCACACGGGCGCTGCGGCTCATGATGGCCTTGGTCACTGTCCACTGGCCGTCAACGAGCCCGGCTTGTGCGCCGACACGCAGCGTGCCGGAGGGATGACCGAAGGTCACCGCTTCACGTTCGCCACCACCGGCCGCGCGATTGACCAGCGTGCCAGGAATCGCTGCTGCGGTGCCGATCGCCACGGCAGCGGTACCCATCATCGCGTGGTGCAGCTTTCCCATCGACAACGCACGCGCATGCAGGTCGATCGCCGAGGCCGGAATGGCCTTGCCACTGGACGACACGTAGTCCTGCGCCGGGGCCAGGAAGGCCACCTTCGGCGTGTGCTGGCGGGTCGCCGCATCTTCCAGGTTCTTGATCAGCCCCATGCGCAAGGCGCCGTAGGCGCGGATCTTCTCGAAGCGCTCCAGCGCCCCCTTGTCCTCGTTGATCGCAGGCTGCAGTTCGGTGCCGGTGTAGCCCAGGTCGGCCGCATTGAGGAAGATCGTCGGGATGCCGGCGGTGATCATGGTCACCTCGAAACTGCCCACGCCCGGCACGTCCAGGGTGTCGACCAGGTTGCCGGTCGGGAACATCGCGCCCGCATCGCCGTCATCGGACGGATCGATGAATTCCAGTTGGATCTCGGCCGCCGGGAAGGTCACGCCGTCCAGCTCGAAATCGCCGATCTCCTGCACTTCGCCGTCGCGCATCGGCACATGGGCGATGATGGTCTTGCCGATGTTGGCCTGCCAGATGCGCACGGTGCACAGGCCATCGCGCGGCACGCGGGCCGGATCGATCAATCCATTGGCGATCGCAAACGGACCCACCGCGGTGCTGAGGTTGCCGCAGTTGCCGCTCCAGTCGACGAAGGCGGTGTCGATCGAGACCTGGCCGTACAGGTAGTCCACATCGTGGTCCGGCACCGAGGCGGCGGAGATGATCACGCACTTGCTGGTGCTGGACGTTGCACCGCCCATGCCGTCGGTCTGCTTGCCATACGGATCGGGCGAGCCGATCACGCGCATCAAAAGCGCGTCGCGTGCGGCGCCCGGCACTTGCGCGGCGTCGGGCAGGTCCTGCAGGCGGAAGAACACGCCCTTGCTGGTGCCACCGCGCATGTAGGTGGCGGGAATACGGAGTTGCGGGAGGAAGGTCATGGTCGAATCCACGCGTTTGAATTTCAGGAAATGTCTTGCATCAGTGCGTCAAGACCACGATCAACGCACCACACGCGCATGATGTCCACGCGGTCCGGTAGATCGAGGTAATAGACGAGGTAGCGTTCGAAGCCCGGAACCAGCATGAACCGCAACGGCACCGGTAGCTGTGCTGCGAGGTCGGCGTGCCGGGTGGAACCCGAGCCTGGAAATACCGCGATGCGTTGAAGCGTGGCCTCCAACTCGGCGAGAAAGCGCCGACCCAGTATCAGCCCACCCTGCCGTGCGAACCACAGTGCGGCATCGGCTGCGTCGGCTTCGGCCCTGGGTCGCCATTCAATCGCCCTCACGCTCCATCCTTTCGGTCAGTTCACGACGCATGCGCTCGAATGTGTCGGCCGTCACCGGGACGCCAGGCCCAGAAGCCAGACCCTCGGCAATCAGCTGCTTGAGCAGTTCTTCGGCCTTGCTGCGCTGGCGCTGGCGGATCAGGTCACGCACGTAGTCCGACGTACTGGAATAGCCGCCTTCACGCACTTCCTCGTCCACGAACTGCTTGAGCGGGTCGGTCAGCGAAATGTTCATGGTGGCCATGAGACTCTCCAATGGCAGTTTTTGCCAAGTCAGTGTGCGCCCTGCCCAGGTGTCGGACAAGCCCGCCCCCGGCCTCCGGGGGCAGGCATTCAGGCCGGTATCACGCCACCTTGGCGCCTTCCAGGAAGTCCTGGGCGAAGCGCTGCAACACGCCACCGGCTTCGTAGATCGCCACTTCCTCGTCGCTGTCCAGGCGGCAGGTGACCGGCACGATCACGTCCTGGCCGTCGCGGCGGTGGATGACCAGGGTCAGCTCGGCGCGCGGGGTGCGCTCGCCGACCACATCGAAGGTTTCGGTGCCATCAATGCCCAGGGTCAGGCGGGTGGTGCCCGGCTTGAACTCCAGCGGCAGCACGCCCATGCCGATCAGGTTGGTACGGTGAATCCGTTCGAAGCCCTCGGCCACGATCGCCTCCACACCAGCCAGGCGCACGCCCTTGGCGGCCCAGTCACGCGAGCTGCCCTGGCCGTAGTCGGCACCGGCAATGATGATCAGTGGCTGCTTGCGCTCCATGTAAGTCTCGATGGCTTCCCACATGCGCATCACCTTGCCTTCCGGCTCCACGCGCGCCAGCGAACCCTGCTTCACGCTGCCGTCGTCGTTGCGCACCATCTCGTTGAACAGCTTCGGGTTGGCGAAGGTGGCGCGCTGCGCGGTCAGGTGGTCGCCGCGGTGGGTCGCGTAGGAATTGAAGTCCTCTTCGGGCAGGCCCATTTTCGCCAGGTATTCACCGGCGGCACTGGAGGCCAGGATCGCGTTGGACGGCGACAGGTGGTCGGTGGTGATGTTGTCCGGCAGCACCGCCAGCGCGCGCATGCCCGACAGCGTGCGCTCACCGGCCAGTGCGCCCTCCCAGTACGGCGGACGGCGGATGTAGGTGCTCTGCGGGCGCCAGTCGTACAGGGGGCTGACCGCGGCGCCGTGCTCCACGCGCACATTGAACATCGGGTTGTAGACGCGGCGGAACTGCTCCGGCTTCACCGATGCCTTGACCACGGCGTCGATCTCGGCGTCGCTCGGCCAGATGTCCTTCAGGCGCACCTCGTTGCCGTCGGCGTCCACGCCCAGCACGTCCTTCTCGATGTCAAAGCGCACGGTGCCGGCGATGGCATAGGCGATCACCAGCGGCGGCGACGCCAGGAACGCCTGCTTCGCATACGGGTGGATGCGGCCATCGAAGTTGCGGTTGCCCGACAGCACGGCCGTGGCGTACAGGTCCCGGTCGATGATCTCCTGCTGGATGGCCGGATCGAGCGCGCCGCTCATGCCGTTGCAGGTGGTGCAGGCGAAGGCGACGATGCCGAAGCCCAGCTTCTCCAGGTCCGGCAGCAGGCCGGCCTCTTCCAGGTACAGCTGCACCGCCTTCGAGCCGGGCGCCAGCGAGGACTTCACCCACGGCTTGCGCAGCAGGCCGCGCTCGTTGGCCTTGCGTGCCAGCAGGCCGGCAGCGATCACGTTGCGCGGGTTGGAGGTGTTGGTGCAGCTGGTGATGGCGGCGATGATCACCGCGCCATCCGGCATCAGGCCCTGCGCCTGCTCGGCCTTGCCCGCTGCCAGCTTGGCCTCGTCGGCGATGCCGCGCTCGGCCAGCTCGGAAGTGGCCACGCGCTTGTGCGGGTTGGACGGGCCGGCCATGTTGCGCACCACGCTGGACAGGTCGAAGCGCAGCACGCGCTCGTACTGCGCGGTGGCCAGGTCGTCAGCCCACAGGCCAGTGGTGCGGGCGTAGTTCTCCACCAGCGCCACCTGCGATTCCTCGCGGCCGGTCAGGCGCAGGTAATCGATGGTCTGCCCGTCGATGTAGAACATCGCGGCGGTCGCGCCGTATTCGGGGCACATGTTGGAGATGGTGGCGCGGTCACCGATGGTCAGTGCCGCCGCCCCCTCGCCGAAGAATTCAAGGTACGCGCCGACCACGCGCTCCTTGCGCAGGAATTCGGTCAGCGCCAGCACCACGTCGGTGGCGGTGATGCCCGGCTGCGGCCTGCCGGTCAGCTCGACGCCGATGATGTCCGGCAGCCGCATCCACGAGGCACGACCGAGCATCACGTTCTCGGCTTCCAGGCCGCCCACACCGATCGCGATCACGCCCAGCGCATCCACGTGCGGGGTGTGGCTGTCGGTGCCCACGCAGGTATCCGGGAAGGCCACGCCGTCCTGCACGTAGACCACCGGCGACATCTTCTCCAGGTTGATCTGGTGCATGATGCCGTTGCCCGGCGGAATCACGTCCACGTTCTGGAACGCCTGCTTGGTCCAGTCGATGAAGTGGAAACGGTCTTCGTTGCGGCGATCCTCGATCGCGCGGTTTTTCTCGAACGCCTGCGGGTCGAAACCACCGCACTCCACCGCCAGCGAGTGGTCGACGATCAGCTGCACCGGCACCACCGGATTGACCTTGGCCGGGTCACCGCCCTTGTCGGCGATCGCATCGCGCAGGCCGGCCAGGTCAACCAGTGCGGTCTGGCCGAGGATGTCGTGGCAGACCACACGCGCGGGGAACCATGGGAAATCGAGGTCGCGGCGGCGCTCGATCAGCTGCTTCAGCGAGTCGCCAAGCGTGGCCGGATCGCAGCGGCGCACCAGGTTCTCGGCCAGCACGCGCGAGGTGTACGGCAGAGTGGCGTAGGCGCCGGGCTGGATTGCATCGACGGCGGCGCGCGCGTCGAAATAGTCCAGCGCGCTGCCGGGGAGGTTCTTGCGGTAATCGGTATTCATGGGCTGGCGGAATGCTTGGGGCGGGCCGGGTGCCGGCGGTGCGGCGGCGAAAGCATCCGGCCGGCACGCGGCCGGCCGGATGGGGACAGCAGGTGGATCAGACGCGCTTGTCGATGGCGACGAAGTCGCGGTCTTCCGGACCGATGTAGTTGGCGCTCGGGCGGATGATCTTGCCGTCGATGCGCTGCTCGATGATGTGCGCGCTCCAGCCGGCGGTACGCGCGATCACGAACAGCGGGGTGAACATCGCGGTCGGCACGCCCATCATGTGGTAGCTGACGGCGCTGAACCAGTCCAGGTTCGGGAACATCTTCTTGATGTCCCACATCACCGATTCCAGGCGCTCGGCGATGTCGTACATCTTCATGCTCGACTGTTCTTCGGACAGCTCGCGGGCCACGTCCTTGATCACCTTGTTGCGCGGATCGGACACGGTGTAGACCGGATGGCCGAAGCCGATCACCACTTCCTTGCGCTCGACGCGGGCCTTGATGTCTTCCTCGGCCTCATCCGGATTGTCGTAGCGCTTCTGCACTTCGAACGCCACTTCATTGGCGCCGCCGTGCTTCGGGCCACGCAGTGCGCCGATGCCACCGCAGATCGCGCTGTACATGTCGCTGCCGGTACCGGCGATGACACGACAGGTGAAGGTCGAGGCGTTGAACTCGTGCTCGGCGTACAGGATCAGCGAGGTGTGCATCGCCTTCACCCACGAGTCCTGCGGCTTCTCGCCGTGCAGCAGGTGCAGGAAGTGGCCACCGATCGAGTCATCGTCGGTTTCCACGTCGATGGCACGGCCGTTGTGGCTCCAGTGGTACCAGTACAGCAGCATCGAGCCGAGGCAGGCCATCAGCTTGTCGGCAATGTCGCGCGCGCCCGGATGGTTGTGGTCATCCTTCTCCGGCGCCACGCAGCCGAGCACGGACACACCGGTGCGCATCACGTCCATCGGGTGTGCCGACGGCGGCAGTTCTTCCAGCGCGGCCTTCACCGCGGCCGGGATGCCACGCAGCGACTTCAGCTTGGCCTTGTACGAAACCAGCTCGGCGCGGGTCGGCAGCTTGCCGTGCACCAGCAGGTAGGCGATTTCCTCGAACTCGCTGGTGTTGGCCAGGTCCAGGATGTCGTAGCCACGGTAATGCAGGTCGTTGCCACTGCGGCCCACGCTGCACAGCGCGGTGTTGCCGGCGGCGGTGCCGGACAGGGCGACGGACTTCTTCGGCTTGAAGGTCGGGGTTGCGGTCGTATCGTTCATGTTTCCCTCCGAAACTTGATGGTGCAGGGTACTGCTTATTTCTTGGCGGCGAACAGCGCATCGAGCTGCTGCTCGAAGGCGTGGTAGCCGATGCGGTCGTAGAGTTCTTCGCGGGTCTGCATGGCTTCCACCACGTTGCGCTGGTGGCCATCGCGGCGCACCGCCTGGTAGACGTTCTCGGCCGCCTTGTTGGCCGCGCGGAACGCCGACAGCGGGAACAGCTGGATCGCAACACCGGCCGAAGCCAGTTCATCGCGGCTGAACAGCGGGGTGGCACCGAATTCGGTGATGTTGGCCAGCACCGGCACCTTCACCGCGTCGACGAAGCGGCGGTAGGTATCCAGATCGTAGGCGGCCTCGGCGAAGATGCCGTCGGCACCGGCCTCGACACAGGCGATGGCGCGCTCGATGGCCTTGTCCACGCCGTCCACCTGGATGGCGTCGGTACGCGCGATCAGGAAGAAGTCCGGATCGGTCCTGGCATCGGCGGCAGCCTTCACGCGGTCGACCATTTCTTCCTGCGAGACGATCTCCTTGCCCGGACGGTGACCGCAGCGCTTGGCGCCGACCTGGTCTTCGATGTGGCAGGCGGCCGCGCCGGCCTTGATCAGCGACTTCACGGTGCGCGCGATGTTGAACGCGCTCGGACCGAAGCCGGTGTCGATGTCAACCATCAGCGGCAGGTCGCAGACATCGGTGATGCGGCGCACGTCCACCAGCACGTCTTCCAGGGTGTTGATGCCCAGATCCGGCAGGCCCAGCGAGCCCGCGGCAACACCGCCGCCGGACAGATAGATGGCGCGGAAGCCGGCGCGCTTGGCCAGCAGGGCGTGGTTGGCGTTGATGGCGCCGATCACCTGCAGCGGCGATTCGGCAGCCAGCGCCTCACGGAAGCGGGCACCGGCGGAGAAAGGGGCGGAAGCGGTCATGCGGCAATCCAGGTTGGAGAACGGATAGGTAGCCGCAAGCACCATGCCAAGCTGCAAGCCGTTGATTTCACGGGGATGACCGCCACGCGATAGTGAAACATATGAAACATTGAAACGGATGTATCATGAAACATCCCGTCGACCTCCCGCCGCCATGTACCTGCCCCGCTCCCTCCTGCGCCACGCCGACGCCGACCCCGGTCGCCCGGTGATCTGGACCGTCAGCGTTTCGCGCCTGACCGGCCTGCTCGGCGACGTCATTCCCGAGTTCGACCGCCGTGCGCGCATCGAGCAGATCAACCTCGGCTTCGAGGAAGCGGTGGACGTGATCGGCCAACGGCTGCGCCGCGAGCACTGCGACGTGGTCATCGCCGGCGGCTCCAACGCGGCCTGGCTGCGCGGTCGGCTGGAGCTGCCACTGGTGCCGATCCAGGCCAATGGCTTCGACCTGATGGAAGCGTTGGCCCGTGCCCGCCGCATCGCCAGCCGCATTGGCCTGGTCACCCACGCCAGCGACGTGCCCGTGTTCAGCAACTTCCAGCAGAGTTTCGGCCTGGATATCGAGCATCGCCGCTTCGTCACCCGTGAGGACGCGCGCGACTGTATCGCCGACCTGCGCGCCAATGGCATCGAGGTGATCGTCGGCACCGGCATGGCCATTGACCATGCCGAGCAGGCCGGCCTGCCCGGCGTGCTGCTCTATTCGGCTGACTCGGTGCGGCAGGCGTTCGAGCATGCGCTGGAGCTGACCCGGGCCCTGGCCCGCTCCGGCGGCAACCACGCCGCCCCGCGCCGGCGCCCGGCAGCGCGTGCCGATGCGCATGAACTGCTCGGCGACAGCCAAGCGATGGCCCAGGTGCGCGCACAGATCGCGCTCTATGCACCGCATGACAGCACCGTACTGGTGACCGGCGAAACCGGCACCGGCAAGGAGCTGGTGGCGCGGCAGCTGCACGCAGCCAGTGGCCGCCGTGGCCGCTTCGTCGCGCTGAACTGCGGCGCCATCAGCGAATCACTGCTGGAGGCGGAACTGTTTGGCTACAGCGATGGTGCCTTCACTGGTGCACGGCGCGGTGGTCGCGTCGGCCTGGTCGAGGCCGCCGATGGCGGTACGTTGTTCCTGGATGAAATCGGCGAACTGCCGCTGCCGTTGCAGACCCGCCTGCTGCGCGTGCTGGAAGAACGCGAGGTGCTGCGTGTCGGCGCTACCGAACCGACCGCAGTCGACCTGCGCGTGGTGGCCGCCACCCTGCAGTCGCTGGAGCAGCGCGCGGCGACCGGCAGCTTCCGTCGCGACCTGTATTACCGGCTGGCCGCACTACGCATCGCCCTGCCCCCGCTGCGTGCGCGGCGCAGTGACATCCCGCTGCTGGCACAGCACTTCTTCCGCAAGCTGCGTGGCATCGACGCGCCATTGGATGAGGAGGCACTGGCGGTGCTGAGCGCGGCCCAGTGGCCCGGGAACGTGCGCGAACTGCGCAATCTGGTGGATCGACTACGCATCCACTGGCAGCCTGGGGAAGGATTGATCGATGCAGCGCGTCTGCTGCAGCTCGCGCCCGAACTGGTGAAAGAAAGCGCCACCATGCTGCCACTGGAAAGCAACGGCAAGCGTCCGCCGCGCGCGCAGTTGGAAACGCTGTTGCAGGATCACCGCAATGACCGTGAGGGCATGGCACAGGCGTTAGGGGTATCCCGCACCACGCTGTGGCGCTGGCTGCGCGCGGAGGGGCTGTAGAGCCGGGCCCATGCTCGGCTGCGCGTGCGGAAACATCAGCCGAGCATGGGCTCGGCTCTACAACGGCTGCCCACCCGTCAGCAGCAGCTCGACTTCCTCCACCTGCACCACCGGCACCCGCCACGGATGATGCGGCACGATGCCCTGCTCGAAGATGCGCTGCAACCGCTGCGGATCCCGAGGCAGGCAGAACTCCAGGCGCACGCTGTCAACCACTTCCGTGCGCCCCTCCTCCCCCTGGACGGGCGATGCACCCACCCGCGGGCGGAACTGCTCGAACCCCGGCGCCGACCACCACATGCCGTGCTCGTAGTCACCCGCCGCCAGGGCATCCACCGCAAGGATGCCCTGCTTCACTGCGTCCAGTGCTGCCGACGGCACGAACACCACCACGCGGTACAGCGGCAGGCGTTGCATCAGTCAGCCTTACGGGTACAGCAGTCGCTTGCTCCAGCGCCCTTCAGCACCGGCTTCATAGCACCAGCGCTCGTGCAGGCGGAACTGCGCGCCGTACCAGAACTCGATGCGGTCAGGCACCACGCGCAGGCCGCTCCAGCCGTCCGGGCGCGGAACGTCCTGGCCCTCGAAGCGGGCTTCGACCTCGGCCACGCGCGCGTCGAACTCCTCGCGCGTGGCCAGCGTCTTCGACTGCTGCGAGGCCCAGGCACCGATCTGGCTCATGCGCGGACGGCTGGCAAAATAGGCATCGGCCTCTGCATCGGCCACCTGCTCGACACGACCTTCGATGCGCACCTGGATGCCGGCCTCGCGCAGGCTGCGCCACAGGAACAGCAGTGCAGCCTGCGGATTGGCCTGCAGCTCCCGGCCCTTGTGGCTGTCCAGGTGGGTGTAGAACACGAAGCCACGCTCATCGAACGCCTTCAGCAGCACGGTGCGCGCCGAGGGACGGCCGTGCGTATCGGCGGTGGCCACGGTCATGGCGTTCGGCTCGACCTCGCGGCTCTGCCTGGCCTCTTCGAACAGGCTGGCAAACGTGGACAGGGCTTCGGCGTACAGGTCGCTCATGATTGCGTTCTTCTCACACGGATTGGGCTATTGTGGCTGCATGGCCGCTGCTGCGTATATGCCCCAGGTGAAAGGATTCCCCGAAACATTGGCCGAACAGGTGCTGGACGACGCACTGGGCAGTGGCGCAGCGGTTCCAGTATTGGCGATCAGCGGCCTGCAGGGGAGCGGCAAATCGACGCTGGCCGCGCAGGTCGTGGCCCGCGCCCAGGCGCGCGGCCTGAACGCGGCCACGCTGTCGATCGATGATGTCTACCTGACCCGCGCACAGCGCCAACGGCTTGCCCGCCAGGTGCATCCACTGCTGATCACCCGGGGTCCGCCGGGCACCCATGACCTGCCGCTGGCCCACGCAGTGCTGGATGCGGTGGCCGCACGCCAGCCCTTCGCGATGCCGCGTTTCGACAAGCTGGCCGACGAACGGCTGCCAGAAGCGCAATGGCCGCGCCTGCAACATCCGCTGGACCTGCTGGTGTTCGAAGGCTGGTTCCTGGGCACGCCCGCGCAGGATGACATCGCGCTGGACAGCCCGTTGAACGCGCTGGAGCGCGAGGCCGACGCCGATGGCCGCTGGCGGCGCTGGTGCAACCAGGCGCTGGCCCACGACTACACGGCGCTGTGGCAGCGCTGCGACCGGCTATGGTTCCTTCAGCCGCCGGATTTCTCGGTGGTACCGCGCTGGCGCTGGCAGCAGGAACAGAGCCTGCAGGCCGCGCAGCCGGGCCGGCACGGCATGAGCCGGCCACAGCTGGAGCGCTTCGTGCAGTACTACGAGCGGGTCAGTCGGCAGGCACTGCACACCCTGCCCGCCATCGCCGACCACGTGGTGGTACTGGATGGCCAGCGCCAGGTGCAGGACGTGCGCTGAGCGCGCCTATTCCACCAGGAAGGTCACCCGCAGGTTGACCCGCCACTCGGTGATCTCGCCGCTGCCATTGGTGACCACCTTGGTCTCGTTCACCCAGGCGCCCTGGATGCCCTTGACCGTCTCGGAGACCTTCTTCAGCCCGCTGCGCACGGCGTCCTCCACGCTTTTCGGCGAGGAGGCGGTGATTTCGATGACCTTGGCGACCGTCATGGCCTGTACTCCGGCTGGCGCGGGAGACCCCGCAGGAACACCTACCCTGACGTGAAGGACGTAAAGGCCAGGGCACGGAGGTGTTAGCATCACAGGGCATGAATCCTGCTCCGAACCTGATCCTGATCGGCCCGATGGGCGCCGGCAAAACCTGCATCGGCCGCCGCCTGGCCGAGCGCTTCACGCTGGACTTCGTGGACGTCGACCAGGCCATCGTCGATGCCGCCGGCGCCAGCATCCCGACCATTTTCGAGCACACCGGCGAAGCCGGCTTCCGCAGCCATGAGCGGCAGGCCCTGGCCCGCGTGCTGGAAGGCCGCGGCCAATTGGTCTCCACCGGCGGCGGCGCGGTGCTGGACCCCGGCAACCGCGCATTGATTGCCCGGCGCGGCTTCGTGGTCTACCTGCGGGTCGGCGTGGCCGCGCAGCTGGAGCGCCTGGCCCGCGACAAGGGCAGGCCGCTGCTGCAGCGCCCGGACCGCGAGCAGGTACTGCATGATCTGGCCGCACAGCGCGACCCGCTGTACCGAGAACTGGCCGACCTCACCCTCGATACCGACCCGTATACCGCTGCCGACGCGACTGCCCAACTGGTAGTCAAGCTGGCCACGCAATGGCAGCGCCAGGACATGACCGCATGACTTCCCCCGCCCTGCTGCAGGTCGCCGTTGGCGGCGATCGCCCCTACTCCATTACCGTCGGCGCCGGTGCCCTGGCCGATGGCGCTGCACTGGTTTCACACGTGCGCGGCCGCCATGTGCTGCTGCTCAGCGACAGCGAAGTCGCCCCGCGCTATCTGGCGCCGGTGAAGCAGACGCTGCTCGCCGCACGCCCCGACCTGATCGTCGGCGAGCACATGCTGGCCGCCGGCGAAGCGTCCAAGACCCTGGCCGAATTCGGCCGTGCCATCGAAGCGCTGGCCGCGCTCGGCGCCACCCGCGACGCCTGCGTGTTCGCCCTCGGCGGCGGCGTGGTCGGTGATCTCGCCGGTTTTGCCGCCGCCTGCTGGATGCGCGGCGTGGACTGCGTGCAGCTGCCGACCACCCTGTTGGCGATGGTCGATTCGTCGGTGGGCGGCAAGACCGCGGTCGACATCCCTGCCGGCAAGAACCTGGTCGGCGCGTTCCATCCACCGCGTGCGGTGATCGCTGATACCCGCGTGCTGGCTACCCTGCCGCCGCGCGAACTGCGCGCGGGCCTGGCCGAAGTGGTGAAGTACGGCGCGCTGGGCGATGCGGTGTTCTTCGAATGGCTGCAGCAGCATGCCGATGCGCTGCTGGCCGGCGAGGATGCCACGCTGGCCGAAGCCATCGCGCGCAGCTGCCGGCACAAGGCCGCCATCGTCGAGCGCGATCCGTTCGAGAAGGGCGAGCGTGCCCTGCTCAATCTCGGCCACACCTTCGGCCATGCCATCGAGACCGAGCAGGGCTACTCGGCTCCGGGCCGCGATGCGCTGAACCATGGCGAAGCCGTGGCGGTCGGTATGGTGCTGGCGGCAAAGCTGTCCACCGACCTGGGCCTGGCCGACGACGCCGACCGCGCTCGCCTGCAGGCACTGTTGGAACGCCTCGGCCTGCCGGTGGCGATCCCGGCCGGGCTGGACCCGCAGGCCCTGCTCGGCCGCATGCGCCTGGACAAGAAGAATGTGGCCGGCCGCCTGCGCCTGGTGCTGTGGCGCGGCATGGGCCGCGCCGAAGTGGTGCCGGACGTGGATGAGGCGGCGGTGCTGAAGGTGCTGTCAGCCAGGTAGAGCCGGCCGCTGGCCGGCTTGTCCACGCATGAAGTTGCCGGCCAGCGGCCGGCACTGCCACGTTGCGGCAGGGGTCACCCCTGCCCCGCTACAATCGGCGCCATGCACGTCTACCTGCAACATCCCGACGCCGGTGCGCAGGCACCGCGTTTCCTGCGCCTGAGCCTGCAGCCGGACCTGTTCGGCGGTTGGGAGCTGCTGCGCGAGAGCGGCCGCGTCGGCAGCCGCTCGCAGCTGCGGCGCGAGCTGTTCCTGCAGGCCGACGACGCCCGCCACGCCTTCGAGAAGGCCCGCGATGCCGAACTGCATCGCGGCTTCCAGATCCTTTCGCACGGCGACTGACGCCGCTGCTCCTCCCGTCCAAGGAATGCCCATCGTGACCAGCCCTCTCCGCAACGATCGCCTGCTGCGCGCCCTGCGCCGCGAACCGGTGGACTGCACCCCCGTCTGGCTGATGCGCCAGGCCGGCCGCTACCTGCCGGAATACCGAGCGACCCGGACCAAGGCCGGTAGCTTCCTGGCCATGGCCAAGACCCCGGAGATCGCCTGCGAAGTCACCCTGCAGCCGCTGCGCCGCTTCCCGCTGGACGCAGCCATCCTGTTCTCGGACATCCTCACCATTCCCGATGCGATGGGCCTGGAGCTGTACTTCGTCGAAGGCGAAGGCCCGAAGTTCCGCCACCCGGTACGTGATGAAGCGGCCATCGCCAAGCTGGCGGTGCCGGACATGGAGCAGGACCTGGGCTACGTGATGGATGCGGTACGCCTGATCCGCCGCGAGCTGGACGGCCAGGTGCCGCTGATCGGCTTCTCCGGCAGCCCCTGGACGCTGGCCTGCTACATGGTGGAAGGCGGCGGCAGCAAGGATTTCGCACGCATCAAGGCGATGGCGCTGAACCATCCGCAGGCGCTGCACCGCCTGCTGGAGGTCACCACCGAAGCGGTGATCGCCTACCTCGGTGCGCAACGCGCGGCCGGTGCGCAGGCGCTGCAGGTGTTCGACACCTGGGGTGGCGTGCTGTCCCCGGCGATGTACCGCGAGTTCTCGCTGCGTTACCTGCAGCGGATTGCACAGGGCCTGGATCGCGGCGAAGGCAGCGAGCGCACGCCGCTGATCCTGTTCGGCAAGGGTACCGGCCTGCACCTGGAAGCACTGTCGCAGACCGGCGCCGATGCACTTGGCCTGGACTGGACGCTGGACCTGGACGAAGCAATGCGCCGCACCGGTGGTCGCGTCGCCCTGCAGGGCAACCTCGACCCGACCACGCTGTACGCCTCGCCGGATGCGATCGCCACGGCCGCAGCGCGCGTGCTCGACACCTATGCCGCCGGCAACGGCGGCTCGCGCGAAGGCCATGTGTTCAACCTCGGCCACGGCATGTCGCCGGACATGGACCCGGCGCACGTGCAGGTCCTGGTCGACGCGGTGCACGCGCACAGCCAACGCTGAGCATTCCGCATGCCATCACGGCGCGATGTTGATCGCGCCGTGACCCGCAGTGCGCGATCATGGCCGCCCCCACGTTGCACCGGCCGCACCCCATGTCCACATCGCCATCGACCTACAACCGCCAGCGTCCCCTGCTGTGGCTGGTGTCCCTGGCGATTTTCATGCAGATGCTGGACTCGACCATCGTCAACACGGCGTTGCCGGCGATGGCGGCCAGCCTGGGCGAGAGCCCGCTGCAGATGCAGTCGGTGGTGTTCAGCTATGCGCTGGCGGTCGCCACGTTCATTCCCGCCTCGGGCTGGATCGCCGACCGCTATGGCACCCGGCGCACCTTCCTGGTGGCGATCATTCTGTTCACCCTCGGCTCGCTGGCCTGCGCGTTGGCCCAGCACCTGCACCAGCTGGTTGGCGCGCGCGTGCTGCAGGGCATCGGCGGTGCGATGCTGCTGCCGGTCGGCCGGCTGGCGGTGATGCGCTCGGTGCCGCGCGAGGATTTCCTGCGCGCGATGAGCTTCATCGCCATCCCCGCGCTGGTCGGCCCGCTGATCGGCCCGACGCTGGGCGGCTGGCTGGTCGAGATCGCCTCATGGCACTGGGTGTTCCTGATCAACCTGCCGATCGGCGTGATCGGTTTCATCGCCGCGATGAAGATCATGCCCGACCACTACGCCAGCCATCGCACCCGTTTCGACCTGCGCGGCTACATCATGCTGGCCTTTGCGATGGTGGTGCTGTCGCTGGCATTGGACGGCATCTCCGGACTCGGCACCCCGCACGCGCTGGTGATGCTGATGACGGTCGCGGGCCTGGCTGCGCTGGTGGGCTACTGGCTGCATGCCGCCAATTCCACCGCGCCCTTGTTCTCGCTGGCCCTGTTCCGCGTACCCAGCTACCGCATCGGAATCCTCGGCAACCTGTTCTCGCGCATCGGCAGCAGCGCCATGCCGATGCTGATCCCGCTGCTGCTGCAGGTCGGCCTCGGTCTAGGCCCGATGAACGCCGGCCTGATGATGGTACCGGTGGCGGCCGCCGGCATGGTCTCAAAGAAACTGGCAGTGAAGCTGGTCGAACGTTACGGCTACCGCCGCGTGCTGATGACCAACACCGTGCTGGTGGGGCTGGCAATGGCCAGCTTCATCCTGATGACACCCGGCCAGCACCTGGCCTGGCGCCTGGTGCAGCTTGCATTCTTCGGCGCGGTCAATTCGCTGCAGTTCACCGTGATGAACACCGTGACGCTGCGCGACCTTGACCGCGAATTCGCCAGTTCCGGCAACAGCCTGCTGTCGATGGTGATGATGCTGGCCGCCGGTTTCGGCGCCGCGGCGGCCGGCAGCCTGCTGGCCGCGTTCGGCAATCACCTGGACAGCAACAGCGCGACCGCCGCGCTGCATGCCACATTCCTGTGCGTGGGCGCCATCACCCTGACCTCGACGATGATCTTCTGGCAGCTGCCTGACACCAAGCCCGAACCGCGGCAGGTCGAGCACGTCGCGGAGTGAGGGTGGTTCGGCAGGGCCTGCGGCCCTGCACCCGCGGTAGTGCCGGCTGCTGGCCGGCAACAGCAACAGCCAAAGCGGCATTCCGTGGGTTGGCGGGGCGGTGTCGCAGTGCGGGGACGCCGCAAGTACGTCCCTGTAGGCTTGGCAGCCGCATCCATGCGGCTGACACCCCGCACTGCGACACCGCCCCACCTCTGACGGATTCCGGCGGCTCTTGGTAGGTGTCGACCTTGGTCGACACATCTGTCAGATATCGAAATCGATCTGGGGTCAGATCCGTTTTCCTACGGGAAACGGATCTGACCCCACGCCATTTCAACAGCTCGCAGAATTCTGTCGAAGGCGGGGTGGGTCCACAGGCCCTGCAGAACCTACCTACCCGTGACCCTGGCGATCGCTTCCACCAACAGCTCACCAGTCACCGGCTTGCGCAGGAAGCCGCCGATGCCGGCTGCTTCCACCTGCTGCTGCAGGTCCGGATCGGTGCGTGCGGTCACCGCCAGCAACGGCAGCATGTAGCCCTGGTTGCGCAGGTGCTGGGCCAGTTCGAAACCGCTCAGGCCCGGCAGGTCCAAATCCAGCAGGCCGACATCGAAATCGCCGGCACTGACCTCGCGCAGCGCCGCCAGCGCATGGCCGGCATGCACCACCTCGTGGCCGCGTGCGCTCAACAGGCCACGCACCACGTCGGCCACGGTGGCATCGTCCTCGACCAGCAGCACCCGCAGCGGCGGCATGTTCGCCGCTTCGTCGCGGTTCGCCTCGGCCGATGCCTCGACATCGCTGTTCACCACCAGCGGCAACGGCAAGGTCACGCCGAAACAGGTGCCCCGGCCCAGCTGGCTCTCCACCTGGATCCGCCCCTGCATCGCATGCGCCAGCTCGCGGCAGATCGCCAGGCCGAGGCCACTGCCACCGTACTGCGCGGCGGTACGGGCACCATCGGCCTGCTCGAAGCGACGGAACAGGCGCTGCTGCTGTTCCTGGCTGATGCCCGGGCCGTTATCGCGCACCTCGAAGTGCAGCGCGCGCAGCTCGCCATCGCAACGTGCGTGCAGGGTGATAGTGCCGCGGCTGGTGAATTTCACTGCGTTCGACAGCAGGTTGAGCAGGATCTGCCGCACGCGCATGGCATCACCGGTCGCCTGCAGGCCCGGCGGCAGCTGATTGTCGAGGACGAAGCGCAGGCCCTTCTGTGCAGCCAGCGGGCCCATCAGCGCCGCCAGATCCTGCAACAGGCCATTCAACGCAAACGACTGCGACTGCAGTTCCAGGCGCCCGGACTCGATCCGCGCCAGGTCCAGCGCATCGTTGACCAGGTGCAGCAGGTGCTCGCCCGCATGCCGGATCGACTGCGTGTAGCCACGCTGCTGCGGGTCCAGTGGCGAGGCCAGCAGCAGCTCGCTCATGCCCAGCACGCCGGTCATCGGCGTGCGGATCTCATGGCCAAGGTTGGCCAGGAAGCGGGTCTTGGCCGCCGAGGCCTGCTCGGCAAGCTCCTGCTTGTGCAGCGCCAGCTGGTAGGCATGGCGCCGCTGCAGGCGGCGTCGGTACAACCAGGCGAACCAGCTGGTCAGCAGCAACCCGACCGACGCCAGCACCAGCAGGCCGGACAGGCTGCGCCACCACGGCGGCTGCACGCGGAATTCCAGGCTCTGCACCCGCGACCACACATGGTCGGCCGAGCGTGCCTGCACTTCCAGCCGGTAGCTGCCCGGCGCCAGGCGCGAGAACAGGCGCTCGCCGGCCGGGCCGACTTCGACCCAATCGGGGTCGTAGCCGGCCAGGCGGTAGCGGTACGTATTGGACGCCGAGTCGGCGAAGGACAGCAATCGCGCGACGATGCGCAGGTCGCGGTCGCCATCGGCGATCTGCAACGGCGCATCGTGGGTCATGTCCAGCACCTGCTCGTTGCGGCGCACTTCCACCCGCTCGATCACCAGCGGGGCGCGACGGACCGAAGGCCGTACCTGCTCCGGGTCGAACACCACCGCGCCCGCTGCCGTTCCGGCCACCAGGTGGCCATCGGCCGCTGCGATCAAGGTGTGCTCGCGGAATTCCTGGCTGGGCAGCCCATCATGCACGCCGTACAGGCGCACGCTCTGCCCATCGGCACTGACGCGTACCAGGCCGCGTGCGCTGGTCGCCCAGGCCACGCCCTGCGCATCCACCACCAGACCAGAGGCGGAGATCGCCGGATAGCCCTGTTCGGCACCGACCACCGCCTGCCGTTCCAGCCTCCCCTGGCTCCAGCGGTAACGGGACAGGCGACCATCCTCGGACAACCAGACCTGGCCGTCACGGCCCACATGCAATGCATGGATCGCCGTTGCCGGCGCACCCGGCACCGGCTGGAAGCGCTCGCTTTCCGGCAGCCACTGCAGCAGGCCACGGCTGCTGGCCAGCCAGATGTGGTCCTGCGGCCCGCATTCCACATCAAGGTTGAGCTGGCCCTGCTGCAGGCCGCGCTGGCCATTGTCCAGCTGGCGCCGCACGTGGCCGTCGAGGTCGCGCTGCTGCAGGCCCGCGGGCAGCATCAACCAGAGGCTGTCGCCGTCGCAGGTCATCATCGCTTCGACGACCCCTTCCATCGCCGCATCTGCACCGGCATCACGGCCCCAACGACGCAGTTCGCGCCGTTGCGGGTCGTAGCGCACCAGCGCATCGGTTGATCCAATCCAGACCTGCCCACGCCGGTCCTCACGCACCGAGGTCAACCAGTGCATGCCGTTGACCCAGGTGCGATGCTGCTCGATCCTGCCGGTCTTCGGATCGAAGCGGTCCAGCGCGCCATGGCTGCCCACCGTCCAGACGCCGCCGTTGCTGGAGGGGCTGGTACCCAGCACGAGCGCATTGCGCAGCGAGCTGGGGTCGTCCTCCAGGCGCGACAGCACCGAGAACTGCCACCAGCGTGGCAGCAGGTGCCACAGCCCGGCATTGGTGCTGGCCAACCAGATGCCACCTTCGCGGTCCTCGTAGGCACCGGTCCAGTTCGGCCGTACCGGACCGCGCGCGATCACGCTGTACAGCGGCACGGTCTGGTACTGGCCATCGACCGCACGCCCCAGCCCGGTGCGTGTATCCAGCCAGTGCCCGCCCTGCTCGTCGCGCAGCATCATGCCCAGCACCTGCTCGCCCGGCGGCAGCTTCCACGGGGGGGCTTCGAAGCGGCCATCCGGGCGGCGCACGGTGGCGCCGGCCATCGTGCTGATCCACAGGCTGCCATCCGGTTCGGCGGTCAGCCCGTTGATCAGCAGGCTGGGGATGATGTCCGTACCGACACGCTCGAAGTCGGTCCCGGTCCAGCGCGCCACGCCATGCTTGGTGCCGATCCACAGGCTGCCATCGGCCAGCGTGGCCAGGTAGGGCACCGACGACGAAGGCAGGCTGCGCGGATTGTTCGGCTCGGGCAGGAAGCGCTGCAGGCGATCCTGGCTGTCCAGGCGGTACAGGCCGCCTTCGTGGGTACCGAACCAGATCGAGCCATCAGGCGTGCTGGCCAGGCTCCAGACCGTGTTGGTACCCATCAACGGCTGGCTGCTGCGGTCGTAGAAGTGCAGCTGGCGGCGGTCGGCCGACATGCGCACCAGGCCGGCGTTCTCGGTGCCTATCCACAACTGGTTGCGGGCATCGACCAGCACCGTCCAGATGCGGTTGTCACGCAGTCCATCCTCGGAACGCCACACGCGGTAGGTGCGGCCGTCATAGCGGGCCAGGCCATCGTTGGTGGCGATCCACAGGTAGCCGTAACGGTCCTCGGCCATGCGGTTGACGGTATTGGACGGCAGGCCATCGAACACCGTCACCTGCCGCGGGCTCGGAGGCACCGGCTGTGCCGCAGCGGGCAACGCGCAGCACAGGAGGACCAGCAGCAGCATCGCCGCCCGCAGATACACCACCGATTGCCTCCTCACGCTGGTCCTGATGATTCCCGCGCTGCGGGCGTCGGCATGGTAAACCGAAAGTCACGCCGTTCACGCCCGGCGTCGGCGTCGTCACGCAGTCGCCTGTCGTTTCGCACGTGCCTGGGCGATGGCCGTCACCAGCAGGTCGCCGGTCACCGGCTTGCGCAGGAAGCCATCGAAGCCTGCGGCCAGCACCTGGGTTTCGGCATAGGCATCGGAACGGGCGGTCACCGCCACCAGCGGCAGTTCATAGCCCATGGTGCGCAGCTGGCGGGCGATGGCCGTACCATCCAGCGCGGGCAGATCGAGATCGAGCAGGCCGACGTCGAAACCATCGGTGGCGATCTCCGACAGCGCGCCCAGGCCATGCAGCACGTGGACCACCTCATGCCCGCGCACGCGCAGCAGGCCGGCGATGACCTCGGCCACCGTGGCATCGTCCTCGACCAGCAGGATGCGCAGCGGCGGCAGTTCCGGCAGGGCCGCCACGTCGCCCGCACTGTTGGCGGCCTGGCGCGTCCAGGGCAGGGGCAGGCGCACGCGGAACCGCGCGCCCTTGCCAGGCTGGCTGTCCACTTCGATGCGCCCCCCCATCGCCACCGCCAGTTCCTGGCAGATCGCCAACCCCAGGCCACTGCCGCCGTAGCGCGACGCGGTACGCGGGCCGTCGGCCTGTTCGAAACGATGGAACAGGCGCTGCTGCTGCTCGGCGTTGATGCCCGGGCCGCTGTCATGGACTTCGAAACACAGGCCGCCCTTTTCTTCCAGGCGTACGGCCAGGCCGACGTGGCCGCGCTCGGTGAATTTGATCGCGTTGCCGAGCAGGTTCAGCAGGATCTGGCGCACGCGCATCTCGTCGCCACTGACACTGATCGGCCCGGGCGGGTCTTCGCCGCGCTGGAACACCAGCTGGCGTTGCTGCGCCATCGGCTGCATCAGGCCCTGCACCTGGTCCAGCAGCTCCCCCAGATCGAACGGGCGCAGGTCCAGCTCCAGCCGCCCGGCTTCGATCCGGGCCAGGTCCAGGGCATCGTTGACCAGCCGCAGCAGATGGCTGCCGGCCTGCTGGATGGACCCGGCGTAGCCGCGCTGCACCGGATCCAGCGGGGTCGCCAGCAGCAGTTCGCTCATGCCCAGCACGCCGGTCATCGGCGTGCGGACTTCGTGGCCCAGCGTGGCCAGGAAACGGCTCTTGGCCTGCGAGGCCTGCTCGGCCAGCTGCTGCTTGTGCACCGTCAGCTGCCATTGCTGGCGGCGGCGCAACCGCGCGCGGATCGACCAGACCAGAACCACCAGCAGCAACGACCCCAGCAGGATGTAGCCGAATATCGCCATGCCGCTGCGCCACCACGGCGGCAGCACCTTCACCTGCAACTGCTGCGAAGGCGTCCACGTGCCCCGGGCAGTCGCAGCCTGCACCTCGATGACATAGCGGCCGGTCGGCAGCCGCGACAGGGTGCGCTGGCCATCGCCCCCCTGCTCCACCCAGTCCTGGTCGTAACCCTGCACGCGGAAGCGGTACCGGTTGCCCTGCGGGCTGGCATAGGACAGCAGCCGCGCATCGATCTGCAGATCGCGGTCGTCCGGTCCCAGCAGCAGGGTGCCAGTAAGCGGCAACGGTTGCCAGCCGCGTGCGTCGTCGCGCCGCACACGCACTTCGGCGATCACCAGCGATGAAGGCGGCAGCACGGTGTCGTCGGCATTCACATCAAAGGCGACCAGGCCGGTCTGGGTAACCGCCAACACGCGGCCATCGGCATTCACCGCAGGTGGCCGACCGGTGAACTCGGCATCGGACAGGCCATCGCGTTCGTTGAACTGTTGCAGGCGCCGCGTCTTCGGGTCCCACCGCAGCAGGCCGCGCGGCGTCGTGGCCCAGAGCTGGCCATTGTCGGCCAGCGCCAGCCCCCCCATGGTCACCGGCGGCACGCCCGCACTGCCGTCGATGCGCTGGATCAGGCGCAGGCTCATGCCATCCCACTGGTAGCGCTCGAAGGCGCCTTGGCGCGCCAGCCACAACTGCTGCGGATCGATCCATACCAGATCGTAGATCGGGCCGCGCGACACGCCGGGCACTGCCTCGAAGCGTCCGGCCTGCTCACGCCAGATGCCCATGTCGCCCATCACCCAGGGCCGGCCTTGGGCGTCGAAGCGAATCTGCTCGATCGGCGCATCGGCCGTCCCGCGGAAATGTTCCAGCGGATGACTGTGCAGCAGCCGGCCCTCTGCATCGCGCTGCTGCAGGTCCAGGCCCATCACCGACACCCACACCGTGCCATCAGGGGCCTGCCGCATCAGGTCGATGCGCTGGCGCAGGTCGGCACTGCCATCGATCCGCAGGTCACGCAATGCGCCGGTGGCCGGATCGTAGACGGTGATGCGGCCGCCGCGTCCCAGCCACAGGCGACCATCCGGGCGCGGCAGCACCGACCACACCACGCCGTTGCCGAGCTGCCGGTCGCTGGCCAGCAGACGCAGGGTGCCCTGCGCATCGAGCTGGTACACCCCTCGCGCCGAGCCGACGTAGTAGTTCTTCCCATCGCTGGCCGCGCTCAACAGGTACTGGCTGTCCAGGGGCTTGCCGTCGAGCTGGTTCCAGATCGAGAAGCGCCGCCAGTCCGGTGGCAGATAGGCCAGGCCCTGGGTCAGCAACGCCACCCACAGTCCGCCCTCGTGGTCCTGCAGCAGGTCAAGCACACCGCTGTGCGCGGTCAGGAAGCCGCTGCCGCGGTCCCCCTCCAGGCGGCGCAACGCCGCCGCATCCCCTCGCAACAGGCCATCGGAGGTACCCGCCCAGTAGCCCCCCTGGCGATCGGCCAGGACCAGGGCCGACCGCAGCTGGGCACTGTCGGCCCATCGCGGGCGACTGACCCGGTCCTGCCCAACGATGCGGTAGAGGCCATCGTTCTGGCTGCCTACCCAGATCGAACCGTCTGCATCACGGCTCAACCGGAGCACGCTCAGCCTACCCAGTTCCCGCGCGGCCACCGGCTCGAAGCCGCTGCCGTTCCAACGCGCCACACCGGCTTCGGTGCCGACCCACAGGCGGCCCCGCGCGTCGACCAGGCTGGTGAAGATGCTGTTGCTGGGCAGGCCACCCGGGTGCGCCGGATCATGGGTGTAGAGGCGCACGCTGCCGTCTTCGCCGAAACGGCAGACGCCATGGTTGTTGGTCCCGATCCACAAGGCGTCGTCGACATAGGCCAGTGCCCAGAACTGCCCCTGGCAGGTGGAATTGACCGTATCGAAGGTCTGGAAGCGTTCGCGGTCGGCATCCAGGCGTGCCACGCCCTTGCCATTGATGCCCACCCAGACCCGGTCCAGCGGGTCGATCAGCAGGGTCTCGATCTCGTTGCCTGGCAACGAGCCCGGCTGTTCCGGGTCGTGCTCCCAGACCCGCAGGCTGTTGCCGTCATAGCGGGCGAGTCCACCATCGGTGGCGGCCCATACGTGGCCCTGGCGATCCTCGGCCAGCGCCACCACCATGCGAGACGGCAAGCCTTCGGCGGCACCGAAGCGGCGCAGGCGTGGTGTTTCTGCCATGTGCAGGGTCGCAGCCGCCGTGGCCATCGCCACCAGCAGCAGTCCCATACCTGCGATGCCACGGCACCACAGGCGCCAGCCGCTCGTCATCCTGAACCCCCTGTCCTGCGCCGATTGTCACACAGGGCCGGGGTCATGGCTGCAACAGCCTGTTTCCAGCGGCGGCACCACCACGAACTGTTGCACCCATGCACGCAACGTTGGCAGGGGGCTGTGCGTATGATCGCAGCGTCCCCTTCCGGAGCCCGCCATCGATGCGTCCCTGTCTGGCCCTGCTGCCGATGCTGCTCGCCACCGCCCCTGCCTGGGCGGCCGCTGACACCTATCGCCTCGATCCGGTGCACACGCGGGTGCTGTTCTCGATCGACCACGCAGGCTACTCGCAGGCCATGGGCACGGTATCGGGCAGCGAGGGGCGCGTGCGGTTCGATCCCGACAACTGGCGCGACGCCACCGTGGAAGTGGATGTCCCGGTGTCGCGACTGGACCTTGGTGATGCCAAGTGGAACCAGGCCACGTTGGCCCGCAGCCTGCTCGACGGCGAGCGTTTCCCGACCGCGCGATTCGTCTCCACCAAGGTCGAGCCGATCGATGCCAGGCGCGCGCACGTGTCCGGCACGCTGACCCTGCGCGGGGTCAGCCAGGAAGTCACGCTGGATGTGACCCTCAACGCCATCAAGCGCTACCCGCTTCCCCCGTTCCGACGCACCGCCGGTTTTTCCGCCAGCACCACGCTGAGCCGGCGCGCGTTCGGCATCACCGCCTGGCCGGGCGTCATCGGTGATGCAGTACAACTGAGGATCGAGGCTGAAGCCACCCTCGACCGCAGCGACGCCCCGGGAACTCCCGCTCCCGTTCCGCACTCCGATCCCAAGACGGCCCCCTAGAGGACCCCTCATGACCGCCAAGAACACCCCCGCCGCCTGGGGGAGTGTCAGCCAGATCCTGCATTGGTTGATCGCACTGCTGATCCTCGCCCTGGGCGTGGTCGGCCTGACCATGGGTGAACTGCCCAAGACCCCGAAGTACTTCTGGGTCTACACCGCGCACAAGTCGATCGGCATCACCGTGCTGGCGCTGGTGCTGTTCCGCCTGGGCTGGCGCCTGTACGCCGGTGCACCGAAGCCGGTGCCGGGCGTGCCCAGCTGGCAGGAGCGCATCGCCGGCGCCACCCACGTGCTGCTGTACGTGCTGATGTTCGCCATCCCGCTGTCGGGCTGGCTGTACGACTCGGCCAGCGGCCTGCGCCCGTTCCGCTGGTTCGGCCTGGTCGACGTGCCCAAGCTGAGCGGACCCGACCCGCAGGTTGTCGCGGTATCGCATGCCATCCACGAATACGGCTTCTGGCTGTTGATCGCGGTGGTGCTGGCCCATGCCGGCGCTGCCTTCTACCACCACCTGTCCCAACGCGATGCAACGCTGTCCCGCATGTTGCCGCGCGGCTGGCTCGCCTCCCCTCAGAAGGACCGACCGATGAACCTGAAACTGACCACTCCGGCCGCCGTGGCCGCCGCCCTGGCCGGCATGCTGGCCACCGCTCCGGCACTCGCTGCCGATTACGCGCAGGCTCCCGGCGCCGGTTCGATCCTGGTGTTCGCCACCAAGTACGACGGCGAAGTGTTCACCGGCAGCTTCCCGGGCTTCGCCACCAAGCTCAGCTTCGACCCGGCCAACCCGGCCGCCGGTTCGCTGGACGTGGTGATCCCGCTGGCCGGTGCCAAGAGCGGCAACAGCGACCGCGATTCGACCCTGCAGGGTGCCGACTTCTTCAATGTTGGCAAGTTCGCCACCGCACGCTACACCGCCAAGGGCTTCCGCGCGGTGGGCAACAACCAGTTCGCCGCCGATGGCACACTGGAGCTGCGCGGCGTCAGCAAGCCGGTCACCCTCACCTTCACCTGGAAGCCGGGCACCCAGCCGGTGCTGACCGGCAAGGCCACGGTCAAGCGCCTGGACTTCGGTGTCGGCGGCGGTGACTGGGCCGACACCAAGACCATCCCGGACGAAACCGCGATCAGCACGATCGTGAAGTTCGACGCGAAATAAACCGCATCGGGTAGTGGCGGCCGCGGGCTGGGCTCACCCGGCACACACGGGTTGGCGGGCACCGGGCGGGCCAACCCATACAACGCCCCCCACCCCCCCACCCTGGGGGGGGCGCACCGGCAGTGCATCTCGCGGGTGCCGCGCGCGTATACCACGACACGGACCCCCCGTGCATATTGCGGTTT
>NZ_JBAWUK010000047.1:0-30975 GCF_037079935.1 Stenotrophomonas maltophilia group sp. Smal12
GTGGTGGGGGCAGTGCCCCGATCGGCGGCGGTTGCCATGGCAATTGCGGAGGCGGCAGGGTCGATGTAGGCGAACTTGAGCAGATATGATTCAGCCTTGGGGGCACTTCAACGAAGTGCTCTCGCCAGGACACAGAACAGAAAGGTCAGCGCACCGCGCTGGCCTTTTTTGTGACCCACGGCGGCGCGCGCCACACATTTCCGCTGTTCCTGGAATAGGCTCCGCCAGCACCAAAGTAATTCATATGCCATTGATTCCAATGGCGCGCCCGACAGGAATCGAACCTGTAACCGCCGGCTTAGAAGGCCGGTGCTCTATCCAGTTGAGCTACGGGCGCCCGAACCGGAACGGTGTCCAATCCGACGTGGCGTGGGATTGGTCGGGGTAGAGGGATTCGAACCCCCGACATCCTGCTCCCAAAGCAGGCGCGCTACCAGACTGCGCTATACCCCGGTCTTGCAATCCCCTCGGGTTGGGCCCGGGGAGGTGTTCATTGTCGCCAAGCGCGTTGGGAACTGTCAACGAAGGATGCACAGAACCCGGGCCTGCCACAACGCCGAAAGCAGTCATCGGCTATGCTCACGCCCATCGGCCGGATGGCCGTCCCGACCTTCATCCGCACGGAGAACACGCATGCGCAGCGGCAACCCGGCTCTTTCCGAGTCGACTTTCCTCGACCTCGCCAGTGGCTCGGTAGTGACCAGCCCCGACCAGGTCATGACCCTCAATGGCACCGCCAACAAGACCGGCATCCTGCTGCTGTTGACCGTGCTGACCGCGGCGTTCGCCTGGAGCCAGGCGGTCGACGAGTACGGCCAGATTTCCGGCAGCGCGAGCCTGTACGCCATCGGCGGCGCGATTGGCGGCCTGGTGCTGGCACTGATCACCATCTTCAAGAAGGAATGGTCGCCGGTCACCGCGCCGATGTACGCGCTGGTCGAAGGCCTGTTCCTGGGCGCCGTGTCGGCCCTGTTCAACATGAAGTATCCGGGCATCGTGTTCCAGGCGGTGCTGCTGACCTTCGGCACCCTGGCCGCCCTGCTGTTCGCATACCGCAGCGGCCTGATCAAGGCCACCGAGAACTTCAAGATGGGCGTGGTCGCCGCCACCGGCGGCATCGCCCTGCTCTACCTGGCCTCGTTCGTACTGGGCTTCTTCAACATCAACGTGCCGGTGATCCACGACTCCAGCTGGCTGGGCATTGCCTTCAGCCTGTTCGTGGTGGTCGTGGCCGCGCTGAACCTGGTGCTGGACTTCGATTTCATCGAGTCCGGCGTCGCCCAGCGCGCGCCGAAGTACATGGAGTGGTATGGCGCATTCGGCCTGATGGTGACCCTGGTCTGGCTGTATGTGGAGTTCCTGCGCCTGCTGTCGAAGATCCAGCAGCGCTGAACCGGACAGAGCCATAAACGACAAAGGGCGCCTTCGGGGCGCCCTTTTCTCTTTGTAACGCGTGGCTGCTGCATTTCCCGGCTAGCCAGCCACGCCAGCCACGCCAGCCTGTGCAGCGTAGTGCGCCGCAAGGTGCTCGACCAGCGCGCGCACCTTGGGCGCGAGCGCACGTGCATGCGGGTACAACGCGAAGTAGCGCCGCTGGCCGGCATGCCAGGCCGGCAGCACGCGGATCAGACGACCGGCGCGCAGGTCCTCCTGCACGGTCAACGCGGTGAACAGGCTGATGCCCATTCCGGCCAGCGCGGCGGCGTACAGCGCAGGCGTGGCATCCACACGCAGGCGCTGCCCGGCTTCAACGCTCACGCAGGCGCCGCGCGGCCCCTGTAACTGCCAGGGCGGCATTGATGGGGTGGGACTGAAACCCAGCAGCGTGTGCTGCTCCAGATCCGCAGCCTGCCGCGGCAGGCCATGCCGGGCCAGGTAGGCCGGTGCGGCGACCAGGATGCGCGGGCAGCTGGCCAGCTCGCGCGCGACCAGCTGGCTGTCCGGCAATGAAGCTGCAATGCGCAGCGCCAGGTCGAAGCCACCACCGACCACATCCACCACCTGATCATCCGCCGACAGGTCCAGCGTGACCTGCGGGTAACGCTGCAGGAACGAGGGCAGCCAATGCGGCAGTTCCTGGCTGGCCACTACCTGCGGCACGCTGATCCGCACCCTGCCACTGGGTTGCGCCTGCCCGGCGCGGGCACGATCGTCCGCCTCCTGCAGGCGGTCCAGCAGCGTTGCCGCCTCGCGGTAGTAATCGCGCCCGGCCTCGGTCAACGACAGCCGACGGCTGTTGCGATCGAGCAGGCGTACCTGCAGGTGTTCTTCCAGCTGCCGCAGCTGCCGCGACATCGCCGAGTGGGTGGTCCCCAGGCGCTCGGCGGCCGCGGTGAAACTGCCCGCGTCAACGATGGCGCGCAGCGCGCGCAGGGCGGCGAAGTGATCCATCGGCGGGCAGCTCCACGTGGCGGGGCCCACGGCATGCGGGCCCCGCCAGCTTATCAAGCGCCGTCACCGGCCTTGCGTACCGGCAGCGCCAGGATCGCGTCGGTGCTCATGACGTCGCCGAAGGCGTCTTCGATCTGCGCCAGCGAGGCCTCATGCAGCGCGCGATGATCGATGCGACGGCCGCCGGCCAGATCCAGATCACGGCTGGCGCTGGCATCGGACGAGACGATCACCCGGTAGCCACGTGGGGCGGCCGCTGCGTCGCGCGCGGCACCGGCCACACAGGCATGGGTCTGCAGGCCAGTGACGATCAGGGTATCGATACCGGCATTCTTCAGCATCGGGTCGAGCACGGCTGCGGACGCGCCGGCGAACACGCTGACATTGTCCTTCTGCACCACGGTCTCGCCCTGGCGCGGCTGCAGGTCGCGATGGAAGGCGGCATTGACGCTGCCCTGCGCGAACAGGGGTGCGCCGGCCGGCAGCACGTGCTGGACATGGATCACGCGGATGCCGTGGGCATCGGCGAATTCGACTACCCGCCTGGCCTGACGCAGTGCGGCCACGCCATCGGGAATGACCATGCGGCCACCCGCAAAGCCCGGTACGGCCCTGGCATCGAAGTACTCGTTCTGGAAGTCGATCACTAGCACGGCAGTCTTCGCCGCATCCAGCGAGGTCGCGACCGGCGCACCCGCCAGATGGCGGATGGTGGCATGGGCCGGCTCGGCAGCAGCAACCGGGATGGTGGCGGTCATGCCGAGCAAGCTGGCCAGGCCGAAGGCGGTGAGATTCATGGAGCGACTCCTGTGCAGTGGAAAGTGGGCACAGGATGCGGAGCGGATGGCGCACGAACCAGCCGTGAAACAGCACATGATCTGTGCGATATCAGCACAGACCGCTTCTGTGGAGTCGAGCCATGCTCGACTCTACAGAGGCGGAAAAACGCAACGGGGCGCCCGAAGGCGCCCCGCTGTGGGTCCGACCGAGGTCGGCCGGCCGCTTACAGGCGGCTGGCAATGGCCTTGGCAAAGCTCATGGTGGTGCCGGTGCCACCCAGGTCGCCGGTCAGCGAATCCTTGGCTTCCATGGTCGCCACGATGGCCTTGCGCAGGCGCTCGGCGTTTTCCGGCTGGCCGATGTGGTCCAGCATCTGCGCGGCCGCCAGCAGCAGCGCGCACGGATTGGCCTTGCCCTGGCCGGCGATGTCCGGCGCGGTGCCGTGCACGGCTTCGAAGATCGCCGCATCCTTGCCGATGTTGGCGCCCGGAGCCAGGCCCAGGCCGCCGACCAGGCCGGCGCACAGGTCGGAGATGATGTCGCCGAACAGGTTCGTGGTGACGATCACATCGAACTGTTCCGGGCGCATCACCAGCTGCATGCAGCAGTTGTCGACGATCATTTCCTGGAACTCGATGTCCGGGTACTGCGCGGCCACTTCACGGGCGACATTCAGGAACAGGCCCGAGGTCGACTTGATGATGTTGGCCTTGTGCACGGCGGTGACCTTCTTGCGGCCGGTGCTCTTGGCCAGCTCGAAGGCGTAGCGCACGATGCGCTCGGAGCCCTTGCGGGTGATGCGGGTGCCGGAGAAGGCGGTCTCGCCGTCGGCCGACACTTCCTGGCCTTCGGCCAGGTAGGCACCTTCGGTGTTCTCACGGACGGTGATCAGGTCGACGTTGTCGAAACGCGACTTGGTGTTCGGGAAGGTGTGGGCCGGGCGCACGTTGGCGTACAGGTCGAAGTGGCGGCGCAGGCTGACGTTGATCGAGGTGAAGCCACCACCGACCGGGGTGGTCAGCGGGCTCTTCAGCGCGACCTTGTTGCGCGCGATCGATTCCAGGGTCACCGCCGGCATCAGGTCGCCGTGCTTTTCCAGGGCCACCAGGCCGGCGTCGGCGTCTTCGTACTCCAGGCCAGTCTTGAGCTGGTCGAGCACGAACAGGGTGGCGTCCATGATTTCCGGGCCAATGCCGTCGCCGCGGATGACCGTAATTTTCTGCGTCATTGATCGATGTTCCGAACAGGGGGAAAAACGCCGTCCGGACGTGCCCGGAAACGCCGGCGCAAAGGAAGTTTCACCGGCAATTATGCCTGAGCCGGGGCCGAGGTCCCAAATAGACCATGGTCCCAGTCCCCGGCTCAGGCAGAATTGCCCGCGCATCGCCCCTCTACCCCCGCCCTGTCGGCGCGCCCCTTCAACAAGAAGGGGCTCCTGGGCTGTTGGATCGCGGGACAGGCCCCCTCGAGGGCCCGGTAGTGCCGGCCGCTGGCCGGCAACCCCGGCCATGTCGGGTTCAGGCGATGCCGGCCACTGGCCGGCACGACCCTCAGTGCTCGTGCGCGGCTGGCGCGGCGGCGCCGCCTTCGAGCTGGTCGAGGAAGTCGACCGCGCGGCGCAGGTGCGGGATCACGATGGAGCCGCCCACCACCAGGCCGACCGAGAAGGTCTCGAAGAACTCCTCACGGGTCACCCCGGCGTCCTTGCACTGGGCCACGTGGTAGCTGATGCAGTCGTCGCAGCGCAGCACCATCGAGGCCACCAGGCCCAGCAGCTCCTTGGTCTTCACGTCCAGCGCGCCGGCCTGGTAGGTCTGCGTATCCAGCGCGAAGAAGCGGCGCACCACCTGGTTCGGTTCGCCCAGGATGCGCTCGTTCATGCGCTTGCGGAACTCGGTGAACTCGGCGATGCGGTCCTTGCTGCCTTCGTCGGCCGCGCTCATGCCTGGCCCTGCCCGGCCAGCAGCGGCTCGAGCTTGCCTTCACGGTGCAGGGCCATCATGTCGTCGTAGCCGCCGACATGGACGTCGCCGACGAAGATCTGCGGCACGCTGGTGCGGCGGGTCAGCGCCATCATCTTCTCGCGCTCGGCCGGGTCCAGGTCGATGCGGACCTCGGTCCACTGCTGGCCCTTGCTCTTCAGGAAGTTCTTGGCGGCCACGCAGTACGGGCAGACGGCAGTGGAATAGATGGTGATGGCGGGGGCACCGCCGGCGGTCTGGGCTGTCACGGGAAACTCCACGATGGATCGACGGTCTACATATGGTACCGGTGCGCTGGAATTTCCACGCCACGGCCGCAACACTGTGGATTAACGAATGGTTGCCCCCCGCCCTGCCACGCTTGGCGCGCCCCGCCCGAGGACCTTCTGCTTGCGAGCCCTGCTGCTGACTACCGCCGTCACCCTGGCCCTGGCCATGCCGCTGGCCCAGGCCCAGGAGAAGCTGCCCGACATCGGCTCTTCGGCCGGCGAGCTGCTGACCCCGGCCCGCCAGGCCGAGTACGGCGCGATGATGCTGCGCGAGCTGCGCAACTACGGCTACCTGCTGGAAGATCCGCTGGTCAACGACTGGCTGCAGACCATGGGTACCCGGCTCGGCTCCAATAGTGACCAGCCGCGGCAGCCGTACACCTTCTTCGTGATGAACGACCGCCAGATCAACGCGTTCGCCACGCTGGGCGGCTACATCGGGGTCAATGCCGGACTGGTGCTGACCGCCGAGCGCGAGGACGAGGTCGCTGCGGTGCTGTCCCACGAAATCGCCCACGTCACCCAGCAGCACGTGCTGCGCGGTGTCGAGCGCGCCCAGCGCGACCAGATCCCGATCCTGCTGGGCATGCTGGCGGCGGTAGTGGCCGCCCAGGCCAGCAACAGCACGTCGTCCGGCAACGCGACGATGGCGGCGATCAGCTCCGGCATGGGCCTGATGCAGCAGCGGCAGATCAACTACACCCGCTCCAACGAGTCCGAGGCCGACCGCCTCGGCATCCGCACCCTGTCGCGCAGCGGCTACGACGTGGATGCCATGGCCGGCTTCTTCGAGCGGATGTCGGCAGCCATGCGCGGCAACGAAGGCGGCTACAGCGTGCCCGAGTTCCTGCGCACCCACCCGGTCAACATCACCCGCATCAGCGAGGCCAAGTCCCGCGCCCAGCAGATGAAGAAGGATACGGTGCTGCTCACCACCAGCACGCCCACCGGCGAGCGCAAGGAGCGGGTGGACCCGGCCGATCCCAGCCTGGGCGAGCCGCTGCTGCGCGGCAACAACCCGCTGCTGCCCGGCAGTGTGCTGCGCCTGCCGATCGGCCAGCTCAACCGTGGCGCCAGCGGTGACTTCGAGTGGGCGCGTGAGCGTCTGCGCGTGCTCAGCGCGGACTCCACCCCCGAGCTGGAGCGCGAGTACGCCGACCTGGCCAAGCGGCAGAAGGACGGCCTCAACGATGCGCAGCGCTACGGCCAGGCGCTGGCGGTGATGCGCGGTGGCCGTGCCGGTGCCGGCCAGGCCCGGCAGACCCTGGCCGGCCTGCTGCAGACCCACCCCGGCAACCTGTGGCTGGCGCTGGGCCTGGGCGAGGCGGAGTCACGCGCAGGCCAGGCGGCCCAGGCCAACAGCCGCTTCGAGCAATTGTTGCGCGAACACCCCAACAGCCGCCCGGTGGCACTGACCTATGCCGAGATCCTGAACGAACAAGGCAGCCGCGAAGCCGGCCAGCGTGCGCAGGCGATGCTGCGCCCCCTGCTGTCGCAAAGTGGTAACGATCCGGTCTTCCAGCAGCGTTTCGCCCGCGCCAGTGAGTTGGCTGGCGACAGCGTGCGCGCCAGCGAGGCCTATGCCGAGGCCGCCTTCCTCAGCGGGCGGCCAGAACAGGCGCTGATGCAGCTGCAGGCGCTCAAGCGCAACCCGGCGCTGGATTACATCGGCCGCGCGCGGGTTGACGCGCGCATCGAATCGATCACCCCGACGGTGCTGGAACTGCGCCGGCAGGGCGTGCAGGACCCGGATCTGGACCGTCGCTGAGCACCGCATGACCGGCCGATGGCAATCCAGGCCGGTTCCGGCCGGGTAGTCACAAACATGTCATCAAACCGTAGTCTACTGGCACCACTCCAGTAACCGAGCCCTACGGTGTCCTCGTGCAGAAACGCATCCTGATCGTCGATGACGAGCCCGCGATCCGTGAAATGGTCGCCTTCGCCCTTCGCAAGGGCGATTACGAACCGGTCCACGCCGGCGATGCCCGGGAGGCCCAGACCGCGATCGCCGATCGCGTTCCCGACCTGATCCTGCTGGACTGGATGCTGCCCGGCACCAGCGGCTTGGACCTGGCCCGTCGCTGGCGCAAGGAAACGCTGACCCGCGAAGTGCCGATCATCATGCTGACCGCCCGCGGCGAGGAGAACGATCGCGTCGGTGGCCTCGAGGCCGGTGTCGATGACTATGTGGTCAAGCCGTTCTCGGCACGCGAACTGCTGGCCCGCATCCGCGCGGTCATGCGCCGCGCCCGCGAAGATGACGAGGACGGCAGCGTAGCCGTCGGCCCGATCCGTATCGACGGCGCCGCCCATCGCGTGTTCGCCAACGACCAGCCGGTGCCGATCGGCCCGACCGAATACCGCCTGCTGCATTTCTTCATGACCCACCCGGAGCGCGTCTACACCCGCGCGCAGCTGCTGGACCATGTATGGGGCGGCAGCGTGTACGTGGAGGAGCGCACCATCGACGTGCATATCCGCCGCCTGCGCAAGACGCTGGAGCCGTTCAACGCCGAGAACATGGTGCAGACCGTGCGCGGCGCCGGCTACCGCTTCTCCACTGCTACCTGAGTCTCGTCGTGCCGGCACCGCGCACCTGCGGGTGCCGGTGCCGGCAACTCTGCTATAACCCTCGGTTCACCCCAGTGAACCGCCGCACCTCAACGACGAGATCGCAATGCCCCGCCACATCCGCTCTGCCTGGTTGAAGACCCTGGCCACCGTTGCCGCGGTGCTGCTGTTCGCCGGACTGGTGGGGTGGTTCACGGGCCATCTGTGGTTGTGCATCGCACTGGGCGCGCTGGCGGCCCTGGCCTGGCATTACTGGCGCCTGCGCAGCGTTCTGCGCCGGCTGACCGCTCGCCAGCGCTGGGACACCGCCGAAGAAGGCACCGGCGTCTGGAACGAACTGGACCGCCTGCTGTACCGCAACCAGGTGGAAATGCGCGTGCGCAAGCGCCGCCTGCTGGACATGCTGCGCAGCTACCGCGCTGCCGCCGCCGCGCTGCCCGATGCTGTCGTCGTGCTGGATCGCAACAGCCAGCGCGTGCAGTGGTTCAACGAAGCGGCTACCGCCCTGCTCGGCCTGCACCATCCCGGCGACCTTGGCGAGGCCCTGGTCGAGCGCCTGCAGCCGATGCCGCTGGCGCACTGGCTGGCCGGTGGCCGCAATGCCGAGCCCATCCTGGACGTACCCTCGCCGGTCGATCCGGCGATCCGCCTGAACCTGCGCCTGATTCCCTATTCGTCGGACTACTGGCTGCTGATCGCGCGTGACGTCAGCAAGCTGCTGCGCCTGGAGCAGGTGCGGCGGGATTTCGTCGCCAACGTTTCACACGAGCTGCGCACGCCGCTCACCGTGGTCCACGGCTACCTGGACATGATGGACCCGGAGGATTTCCCGGGAACCGGACCGATGCTGGAAGAAATGCGCAAGCAGAGCCAGCGCATGGCCCAGCTGGTGGAAGACCTGCTGACCCTGTCGCGCCTCGAATCGCAGGAACACAGCGAGGACGAGACCGTAGCCATGCAGCCGATGCTGGCCACCCTGCGCCGCGAAGCCGAAGCGCACAGCCAGGGCCGCCACCAGATCAGCATCGACGACCTGGCCGGCGTTGACCTTCAGGGCTCGACCAAGGAGCTGCACAGCGCCTTCTCCAACCTGGTCACCAATGCGGTGCGCTATACGCCGGCCGGTGGCCGCATCGCGGTGGAGTTCCGCCGCGAGGGCGACGGTGCGGTGCTGGCGGTGCGTGACTCCGGCTACGGCATCCCGGCCACCCACCTGCCGCGCCTGACCGAACGCTTCTACCGTGTCTCCAGCAGCCGCTCGCGCGAAAGCGGTGGTACCGGCCTGGGCCTGTCCATCGTCAAGCACATCCTCGGCCTGCACCACGCACGGCTGGAAATTGAAAGCGAAGTCGGCAAGGGCTCGGTGTTCTCCTGCCATTTCGATGCCGACCACGTGCGCCCGCGCGAGTCCGCCCCCCTGACCTCCATCGAAGAATGACGCCATGAGCAGCCTCGGATCCCTCCCCCTCCCCGTGAGCCCGGACAACGATCCGTTGCGTGACCCGGCGCTGTACATCAATCGCGAACTGTCACAGCTGGATTTCAACTTCCGCGTGCTGGCCCAGGCGATGGACCCGCAGGTGCCGCTGCTGGAGCGCCTGCGCTTCATGTGCATCTCCTGCACCAACCTCGACGAGTTCTTCGAGATCCGCGCCGCCGCCGTGCGCCACGCGCAGGAGTACGGCCTGCCACCCGCACCGGACGGGATGAGCCCGCAGGCCATCCTGAGCGCCATCCATGACCGCGCCGCCGAACTGGTGGACCAGCAGTACCGCTGCTGGAACGAGACGCTGCGGCCGGCGCTGATGGAGGCCGGCATCGGCGTGCTCGGCCGCCACTCCTGGACCGACCGCCAGAAGCGCTGGCTGCGCGCCTACTTCCGCAACGAGATCATGCCGGTGCTGTCGCCACTGGGCCTGGACCCGGTGCACCCGTTCCCGAAGATCCTCAACAAGTCGCTGAACATCGTGGTGGTGCTCAAGGGCACCGATGCGTTCGGCCGCGCCGGCCACCTGGCCATCGTGCGTGCGCCGCGCTCACTGCCGCGCATCATCCAGCTGCCGGAAAAGCTCGGCGGGCCCCAGAACTTCGTGTTCCTCTCGTCGGTGCTGTCGACCTTCGTCGATGAGCTGTTCCCGGGCATGGAAGTCCAGGGCGCCTACCAGTTCCGCGTCACCCGCAATTCCGAGCTGGTGGTGGACGAGGAGGAAGTGGAGAACCTGGCGCTGGCACTACGCGACGAACTGGTCGACCGCGGCTACCGGCCAGCGGTGCGGCTGGAGATCGCGCACGACATGCCGCGCGAGATCGTGCGGACCCTGCTGCAGAATTTCGGCCTGACCGAGAACGCGGTGTACCGCATCGATGGCCCGGTCAACCTCAACCGCATCATCCAGCTGTACGACCTGATCGCGCAACCGGACCTGAAATACCCGCCGATGACCCCGCGCACGCTGCGCGACAGTGACGGCATCTTCGAGACGGTGGCGCGCCAGGACCTGCTGCTGCACCACCCATTCGACGCCTTCACCGCAGTGCTGGACCTGATCCGGCAGGCGGCAATCGATCCGAACGTGCTGGCGATCAAGCAGACCCTGTACCGCACCGGCAAGGACTCACTGATCGTCGATGCGCTGATCCAGGCCGCGCGTAACGGCAAGGACGTGACCGTGGTGGTCGAACTGCGCGCCCGCTTCGACGAAGAAGCCAACCTCGGCCTGGCCGATCGCCTGCAGGAAGCCGGCGTGCAGGTGGTGTACGGCGTGGTCGGCTACAAGACCCACGCCAAGATGCTGCTGATCGTGCGCCGCGAGGGCCGCAAGCTGCGCCGCTACGTGCACCTGGGTACCGGCAACTACCACAGCGGCACCGCCCGCGCGTATACCGACATCAGCCTGATCACCGCCGATGCGGACATCGGCAATGACGTGCACCTGCTGTTCCAGCAGCTGTCCGGGCTGGCGTCGAAGATGAAGCTCAAGCGCCTGCTGCAGTCGCCCTTCACCCTGCACACCGGCATCCTCGGCCGCATCGAGCGCGAGACGCGCATCGCCGCCGCTGGCCGCCCGGCGCGGATCATCGCCAAGATGAACGCACTGAACGAACCGCAGGTGGTGCGCGCGCTGTACGCCGCGTCGCAGGCCGGCGTGCAGATCGACCTGATCATCCGCGGCGCCTGCACGCTGCGACCGGGCGTGCCGGGCATCTCGGACAACATCCGCGTGCGCTCGATCGTCGGCCGCTTCCTGGAACACAGCCGCGTCTACTGGTTCGGGAACGACGGCGCACCGGAAATGTACTGCGCCAGCGCCGACTGGCTGGAACGCAACCTGCTGCGCCGGGTCGAGACCTGCTTCCCGATCCTCGATCCGGAACTGGCCAAGCGGGTCTACCGCGAAGTCCTGCAGAACTACCTTGACGACAACCTCAACGCCTGGGAACTGGACGCGCACGGCATCTACCACAAGCGTGCCCCAGCCCACGACGAAGCCCCGCATTCGGCGCAGATGGCGTTGATGCAGGGGCTCTGACCCTGCCCCGGTAGATCCCGACCGCTGGTCGGGGTTCGATCGCCACGGGGTTAGATCCCTTTCCTGCGGGAAAGGGATCTGACCCCTTGCAGTCCTGCGGCACGCCCTCTTCCAAAATGTGAAGGCCGCGCGGTGACGAGCACACCGCCCCTTCGGCTAACATTCGTCCATGCCGCACACCACCACGACTCCGCCCGCATTGCAGGATGGCGACCTGCTGGCCGCCATCGACCTTGGCTCCAACAGTTTCCACATGGTCATCGCGCGCTATACGCTCGGCCAGCTGCGGGTGATCGACCGCCTGCGCGAGACGGTGCGCATGGCCGATGGCCTGGATGGCAAAGGTGGTCTCTCTTCCGCTGCACGCCAACGTGCACTGGAATGCCTGGCCCGCTTCGGCCAGCGCATCCGCAATGTGCCGCCGCACCGGGTGCGCGCGCTGGCCACCAACACCGTGCGCCAGCTGCGCTCGCCGCAGTCGTTCCTGGTACCGGCCGAGACCGCACTGGGGCATGCCATCGAAGTGGTCAGCGGGCGCGAAGAAGCGCGCCTGATCTACCTGGGCGTGGCCCACGCGCAACCGCCCAAGCCCGGGCAGCGCCGGCTGGTGATCGACATCGGCGGTGGCTCCACCGAGTTCATCATCGGCATGGGCATGCAGACCCTGGAGCGCGAAAGCCTGCAGGCCGGCTGCATCGCCAGCACCCGGCGCTTTTTCCCCGGCGGCAAGCTGAGCAAGAAGCGCTGGAAGGACGCGCTGGCCGAGATTGGCCGCGAGTTCCAGCCTTTCGCCAGCAAGTACCGCGCGCTGGGCTGGCAGGAAGCGTTGGGCTCTTCGGGCACGCACAAGGCGATCAGCGAGATCTGCGCGACGATGAAGCTGAGCAAGGGCGCCATCACCGCCGAGGCCCTGCCGCAGCTGCGCGATGAACTGCTGAAGGCCAAGAAGATCGACGACATCCAGCTGCCGGGCCTGTCCAGCGACCGCCGCCCGATCATCGCCGGCGGCATCCTGGTGCTGGAAGCGGCCTTCCAGGCGCTGGGCCTGCAGAAACTGCTGGTCAGCAAGGCGGCGATGCGCGAAGGCATCCTGTATGACATCGTCGGCCGCGCCGGCGAGAACGACCTGCGTGACGAATCGGTGGCTGCGCTCAGCCAGCGCTACGGTATCGATACCGTCCAGGCCGAGCGCGTGCAGGACACCGCGCTGTCCCTGCTGGAACAGGTGCAGGAGCGCTGGAGGCTCGATGCCGACGATGCGCGCATGCTCGGCTGGGCCGCGCGCCTGCACGAGCTGGGCCTGATGATCGCGCACAGCGGCTACCACGTGCATGGCAGCTATGTGCTGGAACACTCGGATATCGCCGGCTTCTCGCGCCAGGAGCAGCAGATGCTGGCGGCTCTGGTGCGCAGCCACCGCCGCAGCGTGACCAAGACCGCCTTCGACGCCCTGCCCGAGCGACTGCTGCTGACCGCACGCCGGCTGGCGGCCCTGCTGCGGCTGGCGGTGCTGCTCAATCGCGCCCACGAAGACGATCCGCTGCCGGCACTGGAACTGACCGCCGACGACAACCGGCTGTCGCTGATCGTGCCGCAGGCCTTCATCGATGCCCGCCCGCTGCTGCGCGCGGACCTGATCGGCGAGACCGATGGCATCGCCGGGCTGGGCATCCAGTTCCGCCCGTTCGTGGCCTGAATACGCTGTCCGCTGTTGTCCACAGGACAACCGAGGTGACGCATTTCCCACTCCCACTTTGCGCAGTCTGGCGGTTTTTTGTGCTGCTCCGCACCACAACGGCGCGCTGTGGGCCATCGCTGCCATCACGTAAGCGCCTGCTTTTGTTCACGTTTTGTGAAGGCTGGCGCGGCCGCGTGACATGAATGGATACGAACTCTTTACAGAGCATTAACTAACGAGACTACTATCGGGTCACCGGCTCGGTCATCGACCCTGCTGGCTCCTTCGACGCCCCCTTTGGCGTCCTGTGCACGACCTGAGAGAGAGAGAGCTCGCCATGACTTCACGCACCACCGCACTGGGGCAGGCCATCCGCTACGCCCTGGCTACCACTGCAGCGCTGGCAGCGCTGCCCGCGTTTGCCCAGGAAGGCAGCAACGCCAACCCGACCAACCTCGACCGCATCGAGATCACCGGCTCGCGCATCCGCCAGGTGGACGTGGAAACCGCACAGCCGGTGTTCGCGATCAGCCGCAACGACATCGAAAAGCAGGGGTTCAGCTCGGTTGCCGACATCCTGCAGAACGTCACCGCGATGGGCAGCCCGACCATCAGCCGCGCCAATGCGCTGACCGCAGGCGAGAACGCGGGCGGCACCTACATCGACATGCGCAACCTGGGCACCCAGCGCACCCTGGTGCTGGTCAACGGCAAGCGCCTGGGCATCAGCACGTCCGGCTACCAGGACATCTCCACGCTGCCGGTGTCCGCCGTGGAACGCATCGAGGTGCTGAAGGACGGCGCCTCTGCGATCTATGGCTCCGACGCCATGGCCGGTGTGGTGAACATCATCACCCGTTCCAATGTCACTGGTGTGACTGCCAACGTCTACCACGGCCAGTACAGCCAGGGCGACGGTGCCCGCGACCGCTTCGACGTGGTCGCCGGCTGGAGCAATGAGCGCGTGTCGTTGACCCTGTCGGCCGAGCATGCCGAAGAGAAGGGCGTGTGGGCGCGCGATCGCGGCTTCAGCAAGTACGGCATGACCGATCGCCATCCTTACGACAGCAGCAACTGGACCACGATCAGCCAGTACGGCCAGTTCACGGGTCTGCGCGGCCCGGGCTGTACCGCCACTGCGGCTTGCGGCTATTCCCTCAACCGCGGCGCGGATCCCACCAACCCGGCCAATTACCACCTCACCGATACCACGCCTTTCACCGGTGACGTGAGCAACGCCAACGACCAGATGCATGTGATGTATCCGGTCAAGCGCGACTCGGTCTATTTCGACGGCCGCTTCAAGATCACCGACAGCGTCAACTTCCGCACCGAGCTGGGCTACAACAAGCGTGAGTCCACCCGCCAGATCGCGGGCTATCCGCTGCAGTCGAGCACCGCCGGTGTCGGCTCGATGTCGATCAACAGCTACTTCAACCCGTTCGGCCGCCAGCACGGTTACGCCAACCCGACCGCCGTGGCCTGGAACCGCCGCACCTGGGAAGTGCCGCGCGTGACCACCAGCGAGCTGAAGACCTACCGCGCGGTGGCGTCGTTCGACGGTTCGTTCGAGATCGGCAGCCGCTACTTCGACTGGGAAGTGGGCTACCAGTACAACCGCAATGAGCTGGAATCGGTGGCCACCGGCAACCTGCACAAGGGTCGCGTCGCCGGCGGCGTCGGCCCGTCGTTCTACAACGCCGCCACCGGCAAGGTGCAGTGCGGTACCGCAGCTGCACCGATCTCCTATGACGTGTGCAAGCCGTGGAACCCGTTGGTGCCGTATGGCACGACGGCTGCCGATGGCCTGTACGGCAACGAAGAACTGCAGGCGTGGCTGTTCCCGGAAGAGATCACCAAGGGCCGCACCACCTCCAAGAACTTCTTTGCCAACATCGCTGGCAGCATCGTGACCCTGCCGGCTGGCGATCTCGGCTTCGCCTTCGGCGTGGAAAGCCGCAAGGAAGAAGGCAAGTACACCCCGGATGCCCTGGCCCAGACCGGCGCTACCACCAACCTGGCCGCAGGCCCGACCGGCGGTGACTACACCGTCAACGAGGCCTACCTGGAAGTGAACGTTCCGGTGCTGGCCGACCTGCCGGGCGCGAAGGAACTGAGCTTCAATGGCGCAACCCGCTTCTCGGACTACAACACCTTCGGCAACACGCTCAACAGCAAGTTCGGCTTCAAGTGGAAGCCGATCGACTCGCTGATGGTGCGTGGCACCTGGGCCGAGGGCTTCCGTGCACCGACCATCAGCGACCTGTTCGGTGGTGGTTCGGAGACCTTCGCGCAGTTCAGCGATCCGTGCGACACCCGTTTCGGTTCCTCGGCCTCCAGCGCCGAAGTCCGTGCACGTTGCGCACGCGACATCGCCAATGCGAATACCTTCCGCCAGCTGCGCCAGGGCGGCACCCCGGTGAACACGTCGACGGACGCAACCCCGGTGCCGTTCACCTCCGGGTCCAACCCGCTGCTGACGCCGGAAACCTCGACCAGCAAGACCCTGGGCCTGGTCTGGAGCCCGAGCTTCATCCAGGGCTTCAACGCCTCGCTGGACTGGTGGAAGATCCGCATCGACAACACGATCATCGCCGACACGCCGACCCAGATCCTGCAGGACTGCTACGAGTCGGGCATCGAAGCGCGCTGCTCGCGCTTCCAGCGTGACCCGGTGACCGGCATCGTGACCAACCTGAAGTTCGGCAACCGCAACGCGGGCTTCATGGAAACCGAAGGCTACGACCTGGACGTGAGCTACCGTCTGGACACCCGGTTCGGCAAGTTCAACGTGAACTCGGCCACCACCTACGTGTCCAGTGCGACCTACCGCACCTCCAACGACAACTCGATCGTTCCGATCGTCACCAACGGCATCGGCAGCGCCTTCCGCGTCCGTTCCAACCTGGTGCTGGGCTACGAGCGGGGCAACTTCGGCGCGAGCTGGACCGCGCGTTACTACTCGGGCGTGAAGGAAACCTGCTCGAACATCGCGCTGTACCCGGACGAATGCTCGGATCCGGGTGTGTATGCACCGTGGTACAAGGGCGCCCGCAACTACAACGAGCGTGGTGCGGTCACCTTCCACGACGTGCAGGTGCGTTACTCGCTGCCGTGGGATGCCACCGTGTCGGTCGGTGCCAACAACGTGTTCGAAAAGACCGGCCCGATCATGTACAGCAAGCCGAACTCGGCCTTCTCGTACTACGGTGGCTACGACATCGGCCGCTTCGTCTACATGAAGTACCAGCAGCGCTTCTGATCCATCGCGCTGTGACATGAAGCACCAGGACCACGGCCCTTCGGGGCCGTGGTTTTTTGTTGGCCGCAGCGCCCCTTCGGTGGCCGGCGCCCCCGTCATCTGACGGTCGCAAAGCGGTCATGTCGGCTACATCGCCAGGCCCGAGCATGCCGGAAACCGGGAGGCCCGCCATGCGCTATGCCATCGTCACCGAGACCTATCCGCCGGAAGTCAACGGCGTCGCCCTCACCGTACAGGGCCTGGAGCAGGGTCTGCGTGCAGCCGGACACGAGATCGACCTCGTCCGCCCCCGCCAGTCCACCGAAGCGCTGGATTCGGCACCCGGCACCCTGCTGGTTCCCGGCGCTGCCCTGCCCCGCTACCCCGGCCTGCGCTTCGGCCTGCCAGCCCCGATCCGGCTGGGCCGCCATTGGCAGAATCAGCGTCCGGATGCGGTCTACATCGCCACAGAAGGTCCACTCGGCTGGTCGGCACTGCGTACCGCACGTCGCCTCGGCATTCCGGTGGCCAGCGGCTTCCACACCCGCTTCGACGAGTACTTGCCCGACTATGGCGTGGCATGGCTGCAGGCCGCGGCCATGCGCTGGATGCGCCGCTTCCACAACCAGGCGGACGCTACCCTGGTGCCGACCCGCGAACTACAGCAGTTCCTCGGCGAACAGGGCTTCGAACGCGTGCGCCTGCTGGCCCGTGCGGTGGACAGCCAGCAGTTCGATCCAGGCCGGCGCGACCCTGCACTGCGCGAGGAATGGGGCGTGGATGGCAACGGCCTGGTGGCGATCCATGTCGGCCGCATTGCTGCCGAAAAGAACCTCGGCCTGGCGGTGAAGGCATTCCGCCGCCTGCAGCAGATCCGGCCCAAGGCACGCTTTGTATGGGTGGGTGACGGCCCGGCCCGCGAGAAGCTGGCACATGAAAATCCCGATTTCATCTTCTGTGGCATCCAGCGCGGCGATGCGCTGGCCCGCCACTTCGCCAGCGGCGATCTGTTCCTGTTCCCCAGCCGCAGCGAGACATTCGGCAACGTGACTCTGGAAAGCATGGCCAGCGGTGTGGCCACCGTGGCCTTCGACTACGGCGCCGCGCGTGAGTACCTGCGCAACGGCGAGAACGGCGCAGCGGTGGACAGCGACGAGCAGTTCATCGAGGCCGCCGTGCAACTGGCCGCCGATGACGCGAAACGCCACGAACTGGGCGGCAATGCCTCACGTGCGATGAAGCGATTGCATCCACAGCAGGTGGTGGCCGAGTTCGATGCGTTGCTGGCCGAGCTTGCGCAGTCGCGGAGGAGCGGCCATGCGCACCACGCCGCTTGAACTGCTGGCAGGGCGCGAGGCGCGCTTGTGCCGGCGGGCGAACCACTACTGCCGGCGCCGCCGCGTGCGCCGCCTGTTCTCGGCCATCAGCCGTCTCGGCGATGGCGTGTTCTGGTATGTGCTGATGGCTGCGCTGGTGGTGCTGGATGGCTTCGATGGCCTGCGCGCCTCGGTGCACATGGCCGCCACCGGCCTGGCCGCATTGCTGCTGTACAAGGGCCTCAAGCGCTGGACGCGGCGTCCGCGGCCTTACGCGGCCGATCTTCGCATCCGCGCCTGGGTGGCACCGTTGGACGAATTCAGCTTCCCGTCCGGGCACACCCTGCACGCAGTGTCGTTCACCATCGTCGCGCTGGCCTACTACCCCTGGCTGGCACCCTTGCTGGTACCGTTCACCCTCGGTGTCGCGCTGTCGCGGGTGGTGCTGGGCCTGCACTATCCTTCCGACGTGCTCGCCGCCACGGGCATCGCCGTCCTGCTGGCTTCGGCCAGCCTGACCTGGCTGCCGCTGCCGGTGTAGCCCAGGGATCAGATCGCTTTTCCGCCGGAAATGCGATCCGACCGCGCGACTCCCGCGGCGCTACCATCATCATTGATGGCCTAGAATGCAGGCATGACCACGTTGTTCATTTCCGACCTGCACCTGGACCCCAGCCGTCCGGAGATCACCGACCTGTTCCTGCGCTTCCTGCGCGAGCAGGCGCCCGGCGCCGATGCGCTGTACATTCTCGGCGACCTGTTCGAGGCCTGGATCGGCGACGACACGCCCTCTCCGGCCGCCGATGCGGTGGCCGATGCGTTGAAGGTGCTGTCCGACAGCGGCGTGCCCGTGTACTTCATCCGCGGCAACCGCGATTTCCTGCTTGGCGAGGACTATGCGCGCCGTGCCGGCCTGCGCATCCTGCCCGACCCGTGCGTGATCGAGCTGTACGGCCGCCCGGTGCTGCTGCAGCATGGTGACCTGCTGTGCACCGATGACATCCCCTACCAGCAGTTCCGTGCGCAGACCCGCGACCCGGTGTTCCAGGCGCAGTTCCTGTCGCAGCCGCTGGCCGCACGCATCGCCTTCGCGCAGAAGGCGCGCGAGGCGAGCCAGGCCCGCCAGTCGGAAATGAAGCAGGGCGATCGCGCGCAGTTCGAGACCGTCACCGACGTCGCCCCGTCCGAAGTCGATGCAACCTTCGTCCGCCACGGCGTGGACACCATGATCCATGGCCATACCCACCGCCCGGCCATCCATACGCTGCAGGCCGGCGGCCGCGACCGCACCCGCATCGTGCTCGGCGACTGGTACGAACAGGGCTCGGTGCTGCGCGTGGATGCCAATGGCTGGTCGCTGGATACCCTGCCCCGCGGGTAATTCCCGCCGGCAGGAAATCCGCGGCCGCACAAGGCGGCCGCGGACAGTACAGACTCAGCGGAAGGCCGCGATGGTGGCCTTGGTGTTGACCAGCACGCGCTGGTTGTCGGCGGTACTGGCGTTGCCCATCGGGATGCCGTTGTAGCTGATGTTCGGGTTGGACCAGTAGTTCAGGCGCGGGCAGCTGCGGGTGCAGTTATAGGCCATGATCGTGCGCCAGCCGGTGCCGCTGGACGGCTCATAGCGGTAGCCGTGGCCATAGGCGTAGGGCGATGTGCTCGGGTCGGTGGCGATGTCATGCCGCGCGCTCTGCAGGTGGCCGATCTCATGCGCGAATGAGTAGTAGCCGGTCGCGCAATCCCAGTACACCGCCGCGAACGCCGTCGACGCGGTCGAGCCGATCCCCGAGGCCAGGCCGCAGTAGGCACTGTTGTTGATCAGCAGCACGCCGACATCGGCCGCGGTGGTGTTGCGGCTGGTGTGGATGCTGTCCATGTAGCCGTCGCTGGTGCCACGGAAACGCGACAGGTCGGTGGTGAAGTTGCCAGACTCGCTGTAGCTGGTGGTCTCGTAACCGGCCAGTTGCAGCGTCAGGCCGACGTTGCTGTTGCCGTAGCCCTGGTTGGACTCGGCCACCGCCAGCTGGACCAGCGACTGCATGTTGCCGCCATAGGCGGCGACGGCGGCATTGGTCGCCACCACCAGCACACGGATGGTCGCCGGCGTACCGGACGATGCCTGCGCGATGCCGATGCGATCGTTGTTGCCCATCGGGATCTTCGGCAGCTGGTTGTAGTCGGCCGGATGGTCGGCCGGCATCCGCGATTCATCCACTTCCACCAGCACGTGGCGGTTGCCCAACGGGCGCAGGCGATACAGCTTTCCATCCTTGCGGATCGAGCCGGTGACGGTGTCGCCCGAGCGCACCAGGATCAGCGAATTGCCGGGGTCGTCCTGGCCGTTGGAGGTGGCCGCGGTCAGTTTGTCCGAGGGCGAACGGAACTGGCCGTACCAGATGCTGCCGCCATCGGGCAGTGCTTCGACCTTGCTGCGCACCGCCTGCACCCGCCGGCCGAGCAGTTCGAATTCCAGCTGCGGTTGTGCAGTAGCTGCTGCATCGACACGCACTTCCTGTACCGTCGCCGTGGACGGGGTGGCCAGCAGCTTGCCCAGTGCGGGCTCGCTGTTTGCCGATGCGCGGCTGATGACCGTCACCGGCTCGAACAATGGTGCCGCATGTGCGGCCGCTGCCACCGACAAACCCAACACCAGGCCACCTGCCGCTTTGCCAATCGATCTGGACAACATTGCGTCGCTCCTTGAATGATGTGAACAGCGTTGATGCAGCACGACCCGGTTTGCCGGGTCTGGTCATATGGCCTGCGCCGGTCGTGTGAATTCAATAGGCGAGAGAAGTGAAAATCAGGATTTGTGATCGACCGCATCTGGGTTAAGTAAGGTCAAAAGCGTTACTACACGTCGCCAACACACCGCTTTCGCGCTACCGTGACGCAGCCACGACGGGGAATGCACATGGCACCATCGCAGGACACGGACGAAGATGTCGGCTTGCTGCGGATCGGGCTGTTCTTCGATGGCACCCGCAACAACGCACACAACCTGGCCCGTGGCAGGCCCCAGCTGCCGCAACCGCGCCCGGCGCAGCTGCGTGCGGATGACGATTCGACCTACCAGAGCCGGTTGACCAGCAGCTACGACAATGGCCTGACCAACATCGCCCGCCTGCAGCAGCTGTACCCGGACAGCCGCAGCGGGACATCGGCGCGCCCCTCCCTGTCGATCTACGTGGAAGGTGTCGGTACCCGCGATGACGCCGACGACGACCTGATCGGACTGGCGTTCGGCATTGGCGCCAGCGGTGTGCGCGCCAAAGTGCAGCGCGCGCTGCAGGTGCTGCTGCCGGCGGCACTGGGTGCACTCGCTACGCGCTGGCAGCGACCACTGCGTGGCGTGCAGCTGGATCTGTTTGGCTTTTCACGGGGTGCGGCCGCCGCGCGCGATGTGGCCAACCAGTTGCAGGCCTGGGATCGCACCCGCTGGCGGCAGCTGTTGCAGGCCGCTGGCCTGTCCTGCACAACGGACTTCGCCCCGGCCGCTCCGCCGCTGCGCTTCATCGGCCTGTTCGACACGGTGGTTGCGGTCAGCGGTGGCCGCACCGACGAACAACCTCATCTCGCGCTGCATGCAGGCGTTGCCAGGCAGGTGCTGCAACTGAGCGCGCGTGACGAGCATCGCCAGCACTATCCATTGACCAGCGTGGCGCCAACGTTCACCGAGATCGCCCTGCCCGGCGTACACGCCAACATCGGCGGCGGCTACAACCAGCTCGAAGAAGGGCCCAAGCTGCTCAGTCGCCCGCGCCGGCAGCTGCTGCGCCGCCCGAGCGTGGCCGAGTACCAGACGCCACCGCTGGCGATCCTGCAGGCGACCACGGCCTACGCCGAGGCACAGGCCGACGCCGAGCGCTGGCGGCAGCAGTTGGGCCTGGACGAAAAGGAAGTCTGGGTGGATGTCTGGCACCAGTGGCAGCAACAGCGTCGCGCCGGCAGCCGCAGCGTAGTGCTGTCACCGGTGCTGTACGTGACGGCGGCCGTGGTGTTGCGCCGGCGCATCGACTGGCGCTACCAGCTGATCGCGCTTCAGGTGATGCAGCAGCATGCCATCGATGCCGGCGTGCAATGGACGGCCAATGCCAACGCAGTCCCCGACTGGGAACTGCCGTCGGCCCTGCAACCGATCGCACGACGACTGGTGGCCGGGCAGCCACTGACGCAAACGCAGGAGGCGCTGTTGCGACGGCGTTACCTGATGCAGTCGGCGCACTGGAACTTCGACGCGCTGGGCGACACCGCACTGACCTACGCTGCCGATGCCGGCGTCAGCGAGCTGCCGTACCGGCCGGGCCCCGGCCTGTTCTACATCAACCGGCCAACGGTGGATGGCAAGCGCGTGGTACTGCCGAACGCATGAAAGAGGGGACGGAGGGAATCAAGTCGCTTGTGCCAAAACGACTTGATTCCCTCCGTCCCCTTTTCTTCAACCGGCCTGCTCGACCAGGTTGGCGAGTTCGTCCGCATCGAATCCGGCCAGCAGGCGCGCTTCCATGTTGAACGGCCCATGCAGGTAGCCGCCGGCGTACTCCACCAGCAGCTCCTTGAAACGCGCGCGCGGCTCGACACCGGCGCGGTCGCAGTACCAGCGATACCAGCGCGAACCGGCGGCAACATGCGCCACTTCCTCACGCAGGATCACCTCCAGCACATCGGCGGTTTCGCCATCACCGACATTGCGCAGCTTCTCGATCATGCCCGGGGTGACGTCAAGGCCACGCGCTTCCAGCACGCGCGGCACCAGCGCCATGCGCGCCAGGCCGTCATGCGCGGTCTTTTCGCACATTTCCCACAGACCGTTGTGTGCGGGGAAATCCGCATAGTCGTGGCCATGCACCTGCAGGCGCTCGCGCAGCAGCATGAAATGCCGCGATTCGTCATCGGCACAGCTGACCCAATCAGCATGGAACGCCGACGGCAGGCCCCGGAACCGGTACACCGCGTCCCAGGCCAGGTCGATCGCATTGAGCTCGATATGGGCAATCGCGTGGATGAAGGCAGCCCGCCCTTCCACGCCACCCAGTCCACGCCGTGGCACCTCGCGCGGATGCACCAGCACCAGTCGTCCCGGACGACCCGGCATGCAGATCGGATCCGGCGGCGGCGCATCCGCGGCCACCTTCAGGCGGCCGGCACGGAACGCGGCCGCATACGCCTGGGTCAATGCGACCTTGCGCAGCGGATCGGCTTCAGCCAGGCACTGCTGCGCAGCGCGCAGCAGGTCGCCACCAACGTCGGGCACATCCACCACGCCTGATCCTCAGGCGCGGCGCTTGTGCTTGGCATCGTCCGAACGCAACTGCTGGATGCGCTCGAAGTAGCCCGGCTCGATACCGGTCGGGTAGTGGCCGTTGAAGCAGGACGAATCGAAGCTGCGCAGCGCCGGGTTGCCTTCGCTCACCGCCGCTTCCATGTCTTCCAGGTCCTGGTAGATCAGCCAGTCGCAGCCCAGGTGGGCCTCGATCTCTTCCACCGTGCGGTTGTGCGCGACCAGCTCTTCGGCCGCCGGCATGTCGATGCCGTAGATGTTCGGGTAACGCACCGGCGGCGCGGCGCTGGCCAGGTAGACCTTGCGCGCGCCGGCATCACGGGCCATCTGCACGATCTGCTGGCTGGTGGTGCCACGCACGATCGAATCGTCCACCAGCAGCACCACGCGGTTGCGGAACTCCAGGTGGATCGGGTTGAGCTTGCGGCGCACCGACTTCACGCGTTCACCCTGCCCCGGCATGATGAAGGTGCGGCCGATGTAGCGGTTCTTGATGAAGCCTTCGCGGTACTTCACCCCGAGCACATTGGAGATCTCCAGCGCGGCATCGCGCGAGGTATCCGGGATCGGGATGATGGTGTCGATGTCGTGGTCCGGGCGCAGGCGCAGGATCTTCTCGCCCAGCTTGATGCCCATGCGCATGCGTGCCTTGTGCACCGAGACGTTGTCGATCATCGAATCCGGGCGCGCGAAGTAGACGTATTCGAAGATGCATGGTGTGTGCTCGGCCGGCTCGGCGCAGATTTCCGAGAACAGCTCGCCGCGCGCGGTGATCACCAGCGCTTCGCCCGGCTGCACGTCACGCACGCGCTGGAAACCCAGCACGTCCAGCGCGGCCGACTCGGACGCCACGATGTACTCGTCGCCTTCTGCGTGGCTGCGCTTGCCCAGCACCAGCGGGCGGATGCCATGCGGGTCGCGGAAGGCCACCAGGCCCAGGCCCAGCACCACGCTGACCACTGCATAGCCGCCCTTGCAGCGGCGATGCACGCCGGCCACCGCGCGGATCGCGGCTTCCGGGCTGAGCTGGCGCTGCTGCTCCAGTTCGTAGGCGAACACGTTCAGCAGCACTTCGCTGTCCGAATCGGTGTTGACGTTGCGCCGGTCCTGTTCGAACACCTGCTGGCGCAGCGCCTCGGTGTTGATCAGGTTGCCGTTGTGGGCCAGCGCGATGCCGTAAGGCGAATTCACGTAGAACGGCTGTGCCTCGTCCATGCCTTCCGAACCTGCCGTCGGATAGCGCACGTGCGCGATGCCGACGCTGCCTTCCAGCGTGGACATGGTGCGGGCGTCGAACACATCGCGGACCAGGCCGGTGGCCTTCTGCACCCGCAGGCGGCTGCCATTGGCGGTGGCGATACCTGCCGCGTCCTGGCCGCGATGCTGGAGAACGGTCAAGCCGTCATACAACTGCCCGGCGACGTTCTGGTTGCCGACGATTCCGACGATGCCACACATGGTGCGAGGTCTCCGCTGGGCTGTGCCCAGTTACAAGGAAGGTGGCCGTACCTGGCCGCGGTGGTCGCCGCGCCTGCGGTCGACATTGGCCGGATCGTCCGGCTCGATACTGTCCGGCAGTGCTGGGGCGTCCGGGCGCACTTCGGCCGGATCGTATGCATCGCCCTGTTCCGCTTTCGCGGGCCGCAGCCATCCGCCGCCCGCCACTACCTGGTTGAGGATGCCATTATCGCCTGCCCCGCCCGGCTTTCCCAACCCGGCGCCTGCGTTCTTCCCCAATTCCATCAATGCAGATGGGGACAGCATGTCGGTCGGCAAGGCCTTGGGCAGCATATCGGCGCCCGGTACCTGCCAGCGCGGCAGCTTCCCGTTCATCCAGGTCACGGCCGGATTCAGCACCGGGCGAACCGCCGAGCGCTTCCAGGAGGGCTCGGCAGTCAGCGGGGTGAAGCCGGCCAGCAGCACCAGGATCGCCGCGATCAGGCCACCACGCACGGCACCCAGTACACCGCCCAGCAACCGGTCCAGGCTGGTCAGCATGCTGCGGTGGATCATCGCCTTGATGACCATGCCGATCACCGCGACCACGATCATCACGCCGATGCCCACGCCCAGGTAGCCGCCGACGAAATGTTCGCCGCCAGGTGCGGCGGGCGCCGCCCACCAGCGCGCGGCATCGTTGCCGAAGGCGAAGGCCGCCCATGCGGCCAGCAGCCACGACAACGTGCCGATGACGATTCCCACGAAGCCACGCAGCATCCCGAGCAGCGTCGAGGCGGCGATCACGATCAGCAGCACCACGTCGATCATGGCGCCCCGCTCCTTCGGCGGCGCTGGCAACGGGCCTGCGCGTCGGTCATGGGTGCGGTCGGACCATGCCGGCGACGCCAACCTTGGCGGCGACCTGCGCCTTCAGCTGTTCGGCGTCAGCCCGGTTGGCCACCGGTCCGACACGGACGCGATGCAGGGTGCCCTTTTCGGTACGCACCTGCTCGACGAAGGCGCTGAAGCCGGCAGCACGGACCTTGTCACGCAGCGCATTGGCATCGCTGGCCTGACCGAACGCGCCCAGCTGCACGGCGAAGCCGACGCCGCTGGCCGCCGGTGCAGCCGGCGTGGTCGGTGCCGTCACCGGCTTGCTGGCGGTGGCCTCCGGCTTCGGCTCGGGCTTCGGGGTTTCGGGCTTCGGCGCCGGCTTCGGCGGCTCGGGCTTGGCCGCCGGAGTGGCCGTCGCAGTCGGCGTACTCGGCGGCAGGCTTTCGCTGCGCACCGGGTTGCTGCTGGCGGACGGCGAGGTGGCTGCGGACGGGGTACTGGCGCTTGGCGTAGCCGGTGCCGGGGTAGCTGCCACCGGGGCGCTACTGCCCGTTGCGGCATCCAGGGTGATCACTTCGGCCTTCACATCGGCGCGGATCTTCACCGCCTGCAGCCGGGCCGCCTCGGCCTGTGCACGGTCGGCATACGGCCCCACGCGCACACGCCATGCCTGACGGCCGTTGATGGTAGTCGCTTCTGCGAAGCCCGGCAGCTGCGAGCGCTGCAGGTAGGCGATCACGGCATCGGCGTCGGCCTTGCTGCCGTAGGCGCCGAAAGTGACGGCGTAGTTGCCGGCGGCAACCGCCGGGGACGTGTCCACGGTCGGCGGCGTGGCCGGCGTGGCGGCCTCCTGCAGCGGCTTGGCCTGCCCGGTCTGCAGGCCGGTAGCCCCACCGGCCGGGGCCACCAGCGGCAGTTCACGGGTTTCGAACTGGCCATCGGCCGGTGCATCCGGCGCGGCGATCGGCACCGAGGCCACGCCGCTGTCCGGTGCAGGCCCCTTGACCAGCATCGGCAGGAAAATCACGGCCAGTGCAACCAGCACGATGGCACCAATCAGACGCTGTTTCAGAGGCGTATCCACGTGAGGCGGCAACTGTCCGGAGGTTGCGGTCGATTATACGGGTGCCGGACCGGACGGCGTCGGGATTGGCTGAACGTGGCTCAGGCGCTGCCCTGCAACCACTGCAACGCGGCGGCAGCGGTATGGAAGGAGCCAAACACCAGTACGCGGTCACCGCGCTCGGCCCGGGCCAGTACCTGTGCCAGCGCCTGTTCGACCGAAGCGGCCAGCTGCGCGCTGCCAGCAGCGGTCTCGGCCAGGCGCGCCTGCAACTGGGCGGCACTCTGGCCACGCGGGCCGTCCAGGCCGGCAAGGGTCCACTCGCCAACCACGCCCTGCAATGCCTGCACCACACCCGCCGCGTCCTTGTCCTGCAATGCGGCATACACCGCCAGGGTGCGCCCGGCCGACGCCTCGGCCTTCAGCGCGCGCGCCAGCTGGCCCGCCGCCTGCGGGTTATGCCCGACGTCGACGCGGATCTGCACACCGCCACGCTCGAACGCCTGCAGGCGGCCCGGAATGCGCGCCGCCGCGATACCGGCGGCCCACGCCGCGCGCGGCACCGGCTTGTCCAGCGCGCGCAGCGCGGCGATGGCCGCACCGGCATTGGCCAGCTGGATCGGGCCGGCCAGCGCCGGGGTCGGCAGTTCCATGCGCAGGCCAACGTCCCGCCAGCGCCAGCGCTGGGCGTCGATCGGCTCGTAGAAGTAATCGCTGCCGCCGCGGATCGCGTTGGCACCGACCAGGTAGGCACGTGCGAGCACGCTCGAGGGCGGGTCGGTCTCACCCAGGATCACCGGCTTCCAGCCACGGATGATGCCGGCCTTCTCGGTGCCGATCGCCTCGCGGTCCTCGCCCAGCCATTCGGCGTGGTCGATGTCCACGGTGGTGATCACCGCCACATCGGCATCGACGATGTTGACCGCATCCAGGCGGCCGCCCAGGCCCACTTCCAGCACCGCCAGGTCCAGCCCGGCGTCGGCGAACAGCTGCAGCGCAGCCAGCGTGCCGTACTCGAAATAGGTCAGCGTGGTCTCGCCACGCGCGGCCTCGACCGCACTGAACGCAGCGACCAGCGCGGCATCGTCCACGTCCTGGCCGTCGATGCGCACGCGCTCGTTGTAGCGCAGCAGGTGTGGCGAGGTGTACGCGCCCACCTTCCAGCCGGCGGCACGTGCAATGGCTTCGATGAAGGCCACGGTGGAGCCCTTGCCGTTGGTGCCACCGACCACGATGGTGCGCTTGGCCGGCGCCCCCAGGCCCATCGCCGTGGCCACGGCGCGCACGCGCTCCAGGCCCATGTCGATGCTCGCCGGATGCTGGCGTTCAATGTAGTCCAGCCAGTCGGCCAGGGTGGTCGGGGTGTTCGTCACGGCAGCGGTTCCAGCAGAAGCAGTTGGTGCGAGGGGATCGATCAGAGTGCGCGGTGCTTGGCTTCGCCGAAGAACGGCGTGTGGTGGGCGCAGTCGTTCAGGCGCACCACTTCCAGGCTGTCAAGGTCGGCGCCTTCGAGCAGGTTGAGCGTGGTCGGTGCCTGGCGGAAGGTCCACAGGCGGGAGATCGGCAGGCCCAGCACCTTGCACAGGATCACGCGGTTCACCGCGTCGTGGGCGACCACCAGCAGGGTGTCGTGCTCGCCAAGGCCGTCGGTGGCGCGGGCCAGGCCGCGCCAGCTGCGCTCCAGCACCAGGCGCAGCGATTCGCCGCCGGGCATCAGCACGGTATCCGGCTCCTCGCGCCAGGCCTGCAGGCGCGACGGATCCTTCTCGTGGATCTCGCTGGCCAGCAGCCCCTCCCATTCGCCGTGGGCGATTTCCTGCAGTTCCGGCTCGGTCAGCAGCATGTCGGCACGGGCGGCGCCAAGCGCCAGCTGCGCGGTGCGCTGCGCGCGCGACAGCGGCGAAGCGACGGCACGGGTAATGTCGACCGAGGCCAGGCGGGCACCCAGTGCCTGGGCCTGGGCTTCGCCGATCGGCGACAGCGGGATGTCGATCTGGCCCTGATAGCGGCCTTCGGCGTTCCACGGCGTTTCACCGTGGCGGGCAAGCAGGATGCGCATGCGTGCAAGGGGTCCTGGGGGGGAGGAGGTTCCCGCGTTTCGTTCACATCCTGTGAAGTGCGCGGAACACGGATGATACCTGTTCGGCGCGCCGGGTCGGGGCGGGCATGAAAAAACCCCGCGACGTGGGTCGCGGGGTTTCGAAAACTCCGGCTGTCTGGTCGAGGTTGCCGGCCAGCGGCCGGCACTACCTTACTTCGCCAGGTTCAGTTCCTTCAGCAGCTGCGGCGCCGGCGCCACTTCCTGCATGATCCACTGCATGTAGCGGCTGTCGACGGCGATCATGCGGGTCATCACCGGGTCGAACACCCAGTTGGAGCTGACCGATTCCCAGTTGCCGTCGAATGCCAGGCCGACCAGCCTGCCGTTGGCGTCCAGCACCGGCGAACCCGAGTTGCCGCCGGTGATGTCCAGGTTGGACAGGAAGTTCACCGGCACCGAGCCGATGCGCTTGTCTTCCAGGCCGCCATAACGCTTGGCCTTGACCGCATCGAGCAGCGCCTTCGGCGAATCGAACGGATCTTCACCGGTTTCCTTTGCCGCCACGCCTTCCAGGGTGGTGAACGGGGTGTACTTCACGCCGTCCTTGCCGTAGCCCATGACGTTGCCGAAGGTGATGCGCAGCGACAGGTTGGCGTCCGGGTAGACGAACTCGCCCTGGCTCTTCTTGTAGTCGGCCACGGCCTGCAGGTACAGCGGACGCGCGGTCAGCGATTCACCTTCGCGGATCTTCTTCTGCTCTTCCTGCTTCAGCAGCGCCGGCATGACAGCCACGGCGTACTGGATGGCCGGATCGCTGCTGGCTTCAAACGCGGCACGGTCGGCCTTGAACCACTTCAGGCGTGCGTCCAGGCTGCCGAGCTCGGTGCCCGACAGCTTGCCCACCAGCGCCTTGACTGCGTTGGCATCGCTGCCGGCCAGCCACTTGTTCAGCACTTCATTGTCGCGCTGCGCGGCCGGCAGAGCCACGTACTGCTCCAGCCAGTAGGCCTGCAGCTGCTGGTCCATCTTCGCCACGTAGCGGCGGTCCATCTGCTTCAGGCCACCTTCAATGGTGGTCAGGTCGCGTTCCTGGTAACCGGCTTCGCGCTCGGCATCCGGCTTGCTGCGCTCGATCGACAGGCGGTACAGGGTGATTGCCGCGCCAACGGCCGAGGTGTTGTTGAACTGACCAACGAACAGGTCGCGTTCGCGGGTCGACTTGCTGGTATCCAGATGCTTGAGCAGCTGCGCATGTGCGGCCAGCGCGGGCTTGCCGGCAGCGCCCTGCTTCTTCAGCCACGCCAGCACGGCGGCCTCTTCCGCCTGTTTCTGGCCGGCGGCGTCGATGCGCTTGAAGCCTTCCAGCTGGCCCAGGTAGTTCTTGGCCACGTTGTTCATGCTGGCGGCGGTGGCGGCGTACTTCACCTTGACGTCGGCGTCGGCCTTGCCGGCGTCGGCGATCATCTTGAGCACGGCGTTGTAGTGCTTGGCGATGGTCGGGTAGGTGAAGCTGGCGGTTTCGTTGAACTCACCGGCCAGCGCATAGCGGTTGGTGCGGCCCGGGTAGCCGGCCACCATCACGAAGTCGTCGGCGCCCAGCGGCTGGTCGGCGAACTTCAGGAAGTGCTTGGGCTGGTACGGCACGTTGTCGGCGGCGAAGGCGGCCGGCTTGCCATCCTTGCCGACGTAGGCGCGGTAGAACGAGAAATCGCCGGTGTGGCGCGGCCACATCCAGTTGTCGACGTCGCCGCCGAACTTGCCGACGCTGCCCGGGGGCGCGTAGACCAGGCGCACGTCCTTGATTTCCATGTTGCGGAACAGGCGATAGGTGTTGCCGCCGGAGAAGCTGTACAGGCGGCAGCGGAAGCCGGCATCGGCTTCACAGGCGGCAACCTGGGCCTTGTCGAAGGCGTCCAGCGCGCGACTGCGGGCCAGCGGGTCGTTGCCGGCGGCGGCGATGGCGGCCTTGGCCTGGGCGGTGACGTCGGTGATCTGGTCGAGCACGAACACGCGGGCGTTCGGGCCGGCGCTCAGTTCATCCTTCAGGGTCGGCGCGTTGAAGCCGTCCTTGATCAGGTTCTTCTGCGCGGTCGAATTGAGCTGGATGGCGCCATACGCGCAGTGGTGGTTGGTGACCACCAGGCCCTGCGGCGAGACGAAGCTGGCGGTGCAGCCACCCAGCGCAACCACCGCACCCATCGGGTCACCGGTCAGGTTGGCCAGCTGCTCCGGGGACAGCTTCAGGCCGGCCTTCTGCAGCGGCCCGGCGATTTCCGGCAGCTGCTGCGGCACCCACATGCCTTCTGCGGCGTGGGCGACCTGGACCAGCCCAAGGCTGGCGACGATGGAAAATGCAAGCAGGTTCGAGCGCATGGAGCGGCCCCTGGTAGTGGAACCCTCGATTGTAGCCCGCCGCCCTGCCCCGGCCCGAACCCCGGAAGTCATGGGCCTGCTTCTTGCTCTGCGCACATCGGCCGCGCACACGGAATCGTCCAGAGGGGGCGTGGTCACCCTGCCCGGGACTGTTGGCGCCATGGATGGGCTTTTGCGTGTCC
>NZ_JBAWUK010000047.1:30985-36043 GCF_037079935.1 Stenotrophomonas maltophilia group sp. Smal12
CCCCCCCCCCCCCCCCCCCCCCCCCCCCCCCCCCCCCCCCCCCCCCCCCCCCCCCCCCCCCCCCCCCCCCCCCCCCCCCCCCGCCCCGGCCGAGATACGAGAGCCCCGGGCGGCCGGGGGGGGGTGGGGGGGGGGGGGGGGGGGGGGTTTGTTGTGGGGGGGGGGGGGGGGGGGGGGGGGGGGGGGGGGGGGTGGGGGCGCCCCCCCCCCCCCCCCCCCCCCCCCCTCCCCCCGGAATCAGGGAGGCGCTGCTGTTTGCAGTACGTTCGAAACGCCCGCCGGCGCACGCCTTTCGTTCCGCCAAAGCACCCGCAGCGCAACATGGGAAATCCGCGCGGCACCCTATAATCCGCGCTTTCCCCCTGATGAGTTCCACCCCGATGGCGCAGCAAACGATGAAGGCCCTGGTCAAGCGCGAAGCAGCCAAGGGCATCTGGATGGAAGAGGTTCCGGTGCCGACTCCGGGCCCCAACCAGGTGTTGATCAAGCTCGAGAAGACCGCGATCTGCGGTACCGACCTGCACATCTACCTGTGGGACGAGTGGAGCCAGCGCACGATCAAGCCGGGCCTGACCATCGGCCATGAATTCGTCGGTCGCATTGCCGAAATCGGCCCGGGCGTGACCGGCTACGAGATCGGCCAGCGCGTCTCGGCCGAAGGCCACATCGTCTGCGGCCACTGCCGCAACTGCCGTGGCGGCCGCCCGCACCTGTGCCCGAACACCGTCGGCATCGGCGTCAACGTCAATGGTGCCTTTGCCGAATACATGGTGATGCCGGCCAGCAACCTGTGGCCGATCCCGGACCAGATCCCGTCGGAGCTGGCCGCGTTCTTCGACCCGTACGGCAACGCTGCGCACTGCGCACTGGAATTCGACGTGATCGGTGAGGACGTGCTGATCACCGGCGCGGGCCCGATCGGCATCATCGCCGCCGGCATCTGCAAGCACATCGGTGCGCGCAACGTGGTGGTGACCGACGTCAACGACTTCCGCCTGAAGCTGGCCGCCGACATGGGTGCCACCCGCGTGGTCAACGTCGCCAACCAGTCGCTGAAGGACGTGATGAAGGAACTGCACATGGAGGGCTTCGATGTGGGCCTGGAAATGAGCGGCAACCCGCGTGCGTTCAACGACATGCTCGACTGCATGTACCACGGTGGCAAGATCGCCATGCTGGGCATCATGCCCAAGGGTGCCGGCTGCGACTGGGACAAGATCATCTTCAAGGGCCTGACCGTGCAAGGCATCTACGGCCGCAAGATGTATGAGACCTGGTACAAGATGACCCAGCTGGTGCTGTCCGGCTTCCCGCTCGGCAAGGTGATGACCCACCAGCTGCCTATCGACGACTTCCAGAAGGGCTTCGACCTGATGGAAGAAGGCAAGGCCGGCAAGGTCGTGCTCAGCTGGAACTGATTCACCGTGCCCTCGGCACGTTGAATCAGTCCGCGCATGTTTCCTTATCCCCGCGCCATTGGCGCGCCCCCTTGAACAACAAGGGGGCTCTCCCCCGGATGGGATCAAGAACACTGCGGAATTGAAAAAGGCGCCCGATGGGCGCCTTTTTCGTAAAGCATGCCAGGCAAGCCTGGCACCTACCGAAGCAAGGGTTACTTGCCGACGGCCACGGTCAGCAGCACGCGGCTGTGTGCCAGCTTGCCCGAGTTGTCACGGCCATTGCCGTCGGTACCGTAGTAGCCCAGGCCGACGTTGAACAGGCCGAACTGGCGGCTGACGCCGACGTTCCAGTCGGTGTAGTCCTTGGCCAGGCCCTTCTCGAAGCTGCTGCGGCCGACATTGGCATTCAGGGTGAAGTCCTTCGGCAGGCCCCAGCTGCCGCCCAGGCCGAAGTACCAGCCATCGGTGCTGCTGTTCCAGACATCGTTGGTGTAGGCCACCGTCAGCTTGTAGGTTTCATCCAGCGTGGTGGTGGTGATCAGCTCGTTGTAGTTCAGCTCGCTGGCACCGAGGTAGGTGTAGCGGTTCAGCAGCGCGTCGAAATTGACGCGGGGCGTGACGTCAACGCCGTAGCCGATCTGGTAGTCCACCTCGGTGCTCGGGTCGCCCGGACCGAAGTCGACGCCCGAACCCCAGACACCGGCATACAGGCCGACCGGCGAGGTGTAGGTGAAACCGGCCTGCAGGGTCGGCTTTTCGTCGGTCTGCGAGACACCACGGAACAGGTAGTCCGACACGGCGGTGACGTTCCAGCTGTACGGCGATTCGTTTTCCTGGGCACTGGCGGCGAACGGGGCAGCCAGGGTCAAGGCAGCGGCAATGGCGAGGCAGGCACGGGCGTGCTTCATGAGCGTCTCCGGTGGGGGCGGTGGCGTGGAAGGCCGAGGGCGGGCGTATCGGCCGGAACGGGACAGCTCCGGTTCACGAATTTTTAACCACTTTGCTATTGCGATGCAACATGCGCCGGCCGTGGCGATGCCCCGCCCGGGCCGGTCGGCAAGCGGCGATGCCCGTTAGAATCAGCGGTTTCCCGTTCAGAGCCGTGCCCACGCCATGACCGACGCCTCCTCCGCCCTGACCCGCCACTACGCCGAGGAACTGGACGCCATCCGCGCCCAGGGCCTGTTCAAGTCCGAGCGGATCATCACCAGCCCGCAGTCGGCCGAGATCACCCTCGACGACGGCCGCAAGGTGCTGAATTTCTGTGCCAACAACTACCTGGGACTGGCCGACCATCCGGACCTGATCCAGGCCGCCAAGGACGCACTCGATACCCACGGCTTCGGCATGGCCTCGGTGCGCTTCATCTGCGGCACGCAGGACCTGCACAAGCAGCTGGAAAAGCAGATCGCCGACTTCTTCGGCAAGCAGGACACCATCCTGTACGCGGCCTGCTTCGACGCCAACGGCGGCCTGTTCGAGCCGCTGCTTGGCGAGAACGACGCGATCATTTCCGATGCACTGAACCATGCTTCGATCATCGACGGCGTGCGTCTGTGCAAGGCCAAGCGCTTCCGCTACGCCAACTGTGACATGGCCGATCTGGAAGCCCAGCTGCAGGCCGCCGATGCCGCCGGCTGCAAGACCAAGCTGATCACCACCGACGGCGTGTTCTCGATGGATGGCTTCATCGCGCCGCTGGACGAGATCACCGCGCTGGCAAAGAAGTACAACGCCCTGGTGCACATCGACGAATGCCACGCCACCGGCTTCCTTGGCGCCACCGGCCGCGGCTCGGCCGAAGTGAAGGGGGTGCTGGAGAAGATCGACATCATCACCGGCACTCTGGGCAAGGCCATGGGTGGCGCACTGGGCGGCTTCACCTGCGCCAGCGCCGAGGTGATCGAACTGCTGCGCCAGCGCTCGCGCCCGTACCTGTTCTCCAACTCGCTGCCGCCGCACGTGGTGGCCGCCGGCATCAAGGCGTTCGAAATGCTGGCGGCCGCTGACGACCTGCGCAGCACCCTGGCCGAGAACACCGCCTACTTCCGCGAAAAGATGACCGCCGCCGGTTTCGACGTGAAGCCGGGCGTGCATCCGATCAGCCCGGTGATGCTGTATGACGCACCGTTGGCGCAGAAGTTCGCCGAGCGCCTGCTGGAAGAAGGCATCTACGCCATCGGCTTCTTCTTCCCGGTGGTACCCAAGGGCCAGGCCCGCATCCGTACCCAGATCAGCGCCGCGCACAGCCGCGAGCACCTGGACCGGGCGATTGATGCGTTCACCCGCATTGGTGTCGAACTGGGCGTGGTCAAGGGCTGATCATGGCCGGGGTCGGATCGCTTTCCGCAGGAAAGGGCTCTGACCCCGCACGGTCAAAGCGTGCCGACCAAGGTCGGCACCTACCGGAGCCTGATGACGTGCCGACCAGGGTCGGCACCCACGGGCGTCACTTCTTTTTCTTCTTGCCCTTCGGCTCTTCCTTGCTGGCAACCACTACCGGCTTGGCGGCAGCGTCCTGGCCATTGCCCTTGGCAACGCGGATGCCGTTGGCCTTCATCCAGGCATCGAACTCATCGGCGGTCATCTTCTTGTCGCCGTTGCTCATCAGGAAGCGGTAACTGCCGCGACCATCCAGCTCCGGGGTTTTCACTTCCACCACCGGGGTCTCGGCAGGCGTTTCCGCCTTGGCCACCTTCTTGTGGCCGCCGCAGGCGGCCAGCAGCACCATCGGCAGCAGCAGGCCTGCACAGCGCAGGGTTTGATTGAGGGTCGGGTGGTACATGGCAGGCTCCGTTCGGGAAAGTCGACAGCCAGGCGCCCCCTACGCCTGGAACGGCGGCCGGCAACTGCCGGCCACGGGCGATGATCAGCCCGGTGCAGCGGCCCCCAGCCGCTGCTGGTCGCTGACCTGCAGAACCCGCCACTGGCCCTTGCCGAGATCGCCGAGCAGCAGCCCACCGATCGCGACCCGGACCAGGCGCAGCACCTGCAGGTCGAAGGCCGCCAACAGGCGGCGGATATGGCGGTTGCGGCCCTCGTCGAGGACCACCTCCAGCCATGCGGTCTTGTCGCCACTGCGCAGTACGCGCACGGCACAGGCGGCGAGGAGCTCGCCCGCGTCTTCGACACCGGCGCGCAGCGCGGCCAGGGTGTCCTCATCGGGCAGACGATCCACCTGCACGTGATAGGTCTTCTGCGGGCCGGTCTCCGGATCGGTCAGGTGCGCCGCCCACTGCGGATCATTGCTGAACAACAGCAAGCCTTCGCTGGCCTTGTCCAGGCGCCCGACCGGCGCGATCCACGGCAGGCCGGCACCATCGAAGCAGCGATACACGGTGTCGCGACCACGCTCGTCCTGCGCCGTGGTGACCACCCCGCGCGGCTTGTTGAGCATCAGGTACAGGCGCTGCGGCGCCCCCATCGGCTGGCCGTCGACCTCGATCGGCGGGGGCGGACTGGCAATCGGGAACTCGGGATCACGAACGATGCGGCCGGACACGCGCACGCGGCCCTCGGCGATCCAGCGCGCGGCCTCGCTGCGCGAGCACACGCCGGCCTTGGACAGTATGCGCGCCAGGCCATGGCGCACGCCACTGGTGACATTCGGAGTCGCACGCCCACGCGGTGCGCGGGAGCGGGCGGCGGGGGCGGCAGG